>NZ_JBSGXB010000325.1:0-8151 GCF_053609185.1 Streptomyces sp. NPDC054956
GGGCATCGCCGGGCCCCGGGCCCGGCTGACGGGCGTGGCCCGGTCGGTGATCGCGCAGCTCGCCGCCCTGCACGCCCCCGGCCAGCGCCTGGAGATCGTGCTGGTCTCCGTCGACCGGGCCCGCCCGCTCGCCGAACGCCGCCGCGACTGGGGCTGGCTGGGCTGGCTGCCCCACGTCCGGCCCGCGCACGGGCAGGACTGCCGGCTGCTGCTCGCGTACGACCGCGATCAGGCGGCCGCCCGCACCGCCGAGCTGACCCGGCGCCTCGACGACGGCCCGCTCGGCACGCACTGGGCCGCCGCCGGGGCCGATGCCGTCCGCGAGGCCTCGTCGGGCTACCGCGGCCCGTTCACCCTCCTCGTCCTCGACGGCGATCCCGGTCCGGGGGCACTGAGGGACGTCTCCAGCAGGCTCGCCTCGCACGGGCCGGCCGCCGGCATCCACGTCCTGGCCCTGGCCGATGCCCCCGCCGCGACGCCCGCCTCGCCCGTCGCCGAGACGTACGAGGCGGCCTGCGCGGTCTCCCCCGCCTTCCGGGACTGCGGCGCCGCCGCCCTGCTCAGCGGTGACGTGGCCACGGCCGTACGGACCTTCGCGGTCTCGGGCGGCAAGCCGGCCGGGCCCGGCCGGTCGGCCACCGCCGACGCGGTCTCCACGGCCTGGGCGGAGCGCTTCGCCCGGGCCTTGGCCCCGCTCAAGGCCGACTCCCCCGCCGCCGAGGGCTACCGGCCCGCCGCGGCCAGCCTGCCCCCGACCGCGCGGCTGCTGGACGAGTTGGGGCTGGCCCGGGCCACCCCGGCTTCCCTGATGGCCCGTTGGGCCGCCGCCACCGACCAGGGACAGCACGTGGGCGGTCTCGCCGAGATCGTGCTCGGCACCGGCCGGCGCGGGCCGGTGGGCGCCGAACTCGTCACCGACGGGCCGCACTTGCTGATCGAGGGGCCCGCCGGAAGCGGCCGCACCGAACTGCTGCGCTCCGTCGCCGCCTCCCTGTCGGCCGCCGCCCGGCCCGACCGCCTCGGCCTGGTCCTGCTCGACGGGGCCGGCGGCGAACGCGGCGACGGGCTGCTGCCCTGCACCGAACTGCCGCACGTCTCGGCCCACCTGATCGCCTCGGACCCGCTGCGCATGCGGGAGTTCGCGCAGGCGCTGGGCGCCGAGCTGAAGCGCCGGGCCGAGCTCCTGGAGGGGGTGCCGTTCTCCGAGTGGCACGCACGGCGCGAGGTCTCCGACCGGATGGTCTCGCCCCGCCAGCCCACCCCCGGCGAACTGCGCGGCGACCTCGACCCCCAGCGCTCCGGCACCCTGCGGCTGCGTTCCTCGGTCACCCGCACCGACCCGGCGGCGGGCCCGAGCCCGCTGCCGCGCCTGGTCGTGCTCGTCGACGACTTCGACGCGCTGGTCGCGCCGGGCCTGGGCAGCACGGGCCGCCCCGCCGCCGGCTCGGTGGTCCGCGCGCTGGAGGCGGTGGCCCGCGAGGGCGCCCGGCTCGGCGTGCACCTGGTGGCCACGAGCGCCCGCCCGGACCGGACGGCCGACACCGAGCTCGCCCGGCTCACCACCCTGCGCGTGGAGCTCGACGCCCCCGACCAGCCGGGCCCGGGCCGCGGCCTGCTCCGGTACTCCGACGGGCGAACCGTCCCGTTCCAGGGCGGCCGGGTCACCGGCCGCATCCCCCGGACGGCGACCCTGCGGCCGACCGTGGTGCCGGTGGAGTGGGAGCGGATGGGCGATCCGCCGGCCCGCCGCCCGGTCCGCGAGCTGGGCAACGGCCCGACCGACCTCGCACTGCTGGCCAGCGCCCTGGACCGGGCCTCCCACCTGGTCTCGGCGATACCGGTGCTGTTCCCCCCGGCCCCCTGACCCACCGGCTCCCGCCGGGCCGCCGGGCACGTCCGGCGGGCCCGGCGCGATCACCGCGCGCCCTCGCGTGCCCGTCGAGGCGGTATTGCGGGGGTGCGCGGGGCGGCGTAGACCTTGTGGCACAGGACACACCAGCCAGCGAGGCATCGGGGGCACAGCCATGCGCCAGCACGGAACGAACCGCACGCATTCGGGCGGGACCGGCACGAAGGGCCGTACGAGAACCCGCGCTTGGGCCGCGCTGATCGCGGCGGGCGCGCTCGCGCTCACCGCGTGCGGCGGCGGGGACGACGGCAAGAAGGCGGATCCGCCCGCGGGCGACGGGGCGACCGGCGGGCCCGCCGTCGCCTTACCCCGCCTCGACGGCGAGAAGCTGGAGGTCGCCGCCGTCTGGACGGGTCCGGAGCAGGCGAACTTCGTCAAGGTGCTCAAGGAGTTCGAGAAGCGGACCGGCGCGACGGTCGCCTTCGTCCCGGCGCAGGACCCGATCGTCACCTTCCTCGGCACGAAGATCGCGGGCGGCGCCCCTCCGGACGTGGCGCTGCTCCCGCAGGTCGGGGCGCTGGTCTCGGCGGTCAAGAACAAGTGGGCGCAGCCGGTCGGCGCCGAGGCGCAGGCCCAGCTCGACAAGAACTACTCGAACGGCTGGAAGACGCTGGGCGCGGTCGACGGCACCCAGTACGGCGTCTACTACAAGGCCGCCAACAAATCGCTGGTCTGGTACAACGCGAAGGCCTTCGCGGCGGCGGGCGTGCAGCCCCCGAAGACGTGGAAGGAACTGATCACCGCCGCCGACACGCTGTCCGCGTCCGGCACCCCGGCGGTCTCGGTGGCCGGCGCCGACGGCTGGACGCTGACGGACTGGTTCGAGAACGTCTACCTCTCCCAGGCGGGCCCGGAGAAGTACGACCAGCTGGCGAAGCACCAGATCAAGTGGACGGACGACAGCGTCAAGCAGGCGCTGGGCACCCTCGCCGAGCTGTTCGGCCGCAAGGACTTCCTGGCCGGCGGGCAGAGCGGGGCACTGGCGACCGAGTTCCCGAAGTCGGTGACGCAGACCTTCACCGGCGGCGACCGGCCGGCGGCCGCGATGGTCTACGAGGGCGACTTCGTGGCGGTGAACATCGCGCAGACGGAGGCGAAGGTGGGCGTGGACGCCCTGGTCTTCCCCTTCCCCTCGGTGGGTGCCAAGGCCCCGGTGGTCTCGGGCGGTGACGTGGCGGTCGCCTTGAAGCCCTCGAAGGGGGCGCAGGCCCTGCTGACGTTCCTGGCCTCGGCGGACTCGGCACGGATCCAGGCCCGCGAGGGCGGGTTCCTCTCCCCCAACAAGTCGGTCGAGCCCTCCGCCTACCCGAACGACATCCAGCGCGGCATCGCCAAGGCCCTGATCGCGGCGGGCGACGACTTCCGCTTCGACATGTCGGACCAGGCACCGGCGGCCTTCGGCGGAACCCCGGGCGCGGGCGAGTGGAAGGCGCTCCAGGACTTCCTGGCGAACCCCTCGGACGTGGCGGGTGCGCAGGCGAAGCTGGAGGCGGACGCGGCCAAGGCCTACGGGAACTGATCCCGTGGCCCACCGGACCCCCAAATCGGCCGAGGCGCGCCGGCGCCGGCTGACCGCGGCGGCGTTCCTGCTGCCCGCCCTCGTCCTGCTCGGCGCGCTCGTCGTGCACCCCATCGGCTACTCGCTCTACCGCAGCTTCTTCGACCGCTCCGGCGACGGCTTCGTGGGCGCCGGGAACTACCGGGAGATCCTGAGCGACGACACCATCCGCACCGCCCTGCGGAACACGGCGGTGTGGGTGGTGCTGGCCCCCGCCACCGCCACCGCGCTCGGCCTGGTCTTCGCCGTGCTCACCGAACGGGTGCGCTGGGGAACGGCGTTCAAGCTGGTCGTCTTCATGCCGATGGCCATCTCGATGCTCGCCGCGGGCATCATCTTCCGGCTCGTCTACGACGCCGACCCCGACCGGGGCGTCGCGAACGCCGTCTGGGTCGGCGTCCACGACACCTTCGCCGAGTCCTCGGCCTTCCCCAAGGCCCGGCCGGGCCGGGACTCCCCGCTGGTCCCGGCCGACGGGGGCGCGTACGTGACCCGCGATCCGGTACGGGCGGGCGTGCCCGTGCTGCTCCCGCTGGTCGGGATCGCCCCGGAGGCCCTGCCCGAGGGGACGCGGACGGCGAAGCCCGCCGCCGCCGAGCCCGGCAAGGTCACCGGTACGGCCTGGCAGGACTTCACCCGGGGCGGCGGCGGTACGACGAACACGGTCGACGCCACCGAGTCCGCACTGTCCGGGCTGCGGGTCGAGGCGGTCAAGGACGGCCGGGTGGTCGACTCGGCGACGGCCCGCCCCGACGGCACCTTCACGCTGTCCGCCGCCGCCGACGGGGCCCTGCTGCGGCTGCCCGCCGCCAACTTCCGGGAGGCCTACGCCGGGGTGGAATGGCTCGGCCCGACGCTGGTGACCCCGGCCGTCATCGGGGCCTACGTGTGGATGTGGGCCGGGTTCGCGATGGTGCTGATCGGGGCCGGGCTGGCCGCCGTACCGCGCGAACTGCTGGAGGCGGCGCGGGTGGACGGGGCCGGCGAGTGGCAGGTGCTGCGGCGGATCACCGTCCCGCTGCTGGCGCCCGTCCTGGCCGTCGTACTCGTCACCCTCGTCATCAACGTGATGAAGGTCTTCGACCTGGTCTTCGTGATCGCCCCGGGCGCGGTGCAGGACGACGCCAACGTCCTCGCGCTCCAGCTGTACCGGACCTCCTTCGGCACGGACGCCGATCCGGGGCTGGGCTCCGCCATCGCGGTGCTGCTCCTGGTGCTGGTACTGCCCGTCATGGTCTACAACATCCGCCGCATGCGCCGGGAGGCCCGCCGATGAGCCCGCGCACACCGACAGGGCCGCGTACGCCGACGGGCCCGCGCACACCCGCGGCACGGTCCCTGGCCTCCCGCGCCGCCGGCGGGGCGCTGCGCGTCTTCCTGCTCCTCGTCGGCCTGTTCTGGCTGCTGCCCGCCCTCGGCCTGCTGGTCTCCTCCTTCCTCTCCCCCACCGACCTGAACCGGGACGGCTGGTGGCAGGTGCTGTCCGCGCCCTCCCGGCTGACGGCCGGCAACTACGAGCGGCTGCTGGAGAACGACACCGTCACGGGTTCGCTGCTCGCCACGGCGGCCATCGCGATCCCTTCGACCCTGCTGGTGCTGACCCTGGGCGCGTTCGCCGGATACGCCTTCGCCTGGCTGGAGTTCCCCGGCCGGGACTGGCTGTTCCTGATCGTCGTCGGGCTGTTGGTCGTACCCGTGCAGGTGGCGCTGATCCCGGTGTCCGAACTCTTCGGCTCCATCGGTCTGTTCGAGACCACCGCCGGGGTGGTGCTGTTCCACACCGCCTTCGGGCTGCCGTTCGCCGTGTTCCTGCTGCGCAACTTCTTCGCGGAGATCCCGCGCGAGCTGCTGGAGGCGGCCCGTCTCGACGGCGCGGGCGAACTGCGGCTGTTCGCGCGGGTGGTGCTGCCGCTGGGCGGTCCGGCGGTCGCCTCGCTCGGCATCTTCCAGTTCCTGTGGGTGTGGAACGACATGCTGGTCGCGCTGGTCTTCGCCGATTCCACGCACCCGCCGGTCACGGTCGCCCTGCAGCAGCAGGTACGGCAGTTCGGGAACAACATCGACGTACTGGCGCCCGGGGCGTTCCTGTCGATGGTGGTTCCGCTCGTCGTGTTCTTCGCCTTCCAACGGCAGTTCGCCTCGGGGGTGATGGCGGGGGCGATCAAGTGAGGGCCGGTGCGCGACCAATGCTCCGGCTGGTGATCACGGTATTGACGTGCGTCGTTGACGCTGCGTAACCCGAATGCCACACCGTGCGTAACCCGATCACCACGCCGGGGGTTCCTGGGCAATATGCCCGCGCCGACCCCTGGATGTGCCGTGCCCCGGTTCAGCGTCATCGTGCCCGCGTACAAGGTCCAGGCGTACCTCCAGGAGAGTCTGGACTCGGTCCTGACCCAGTCGTACCCGGACCTCGAACTCATCGTGGTCGACGACGCCTCCCCGGACGCCTGCGGTTCGATCATCGACGACTACGCGGCCCGGGACCCCCGGGTGACCGCCGTGCACCTGGCGCACAACCTGGGCCTGGGCCCGGCCCGCAACGCGGGCCTGGCCCGGGCGACCGGCGACTACCTGATCTTCCTCGACGGAGACGACACCCTCGCCCCCGGCGCCCTCCAGGCCATCACCGACCGACTGAAGGCCACTGGCTCCCCCGACGTCCTCGTCTACGACTACGCGCGCACCTTCTGGACCGGCGACCTCGTCCGCAACCGCCTCTCCCACCGGCTCTCCGAGGACGGTCCCGCCAGCTTCCGCCTGGCCGACCGCCCCTCCCTCCTCGGCATGCTGATGGTGGTGTGGAACAAGGCGTACCGCCGCGAGTACGCGGAGCGCGAGGGCCTCGCCTTCCCGCCCGGCTTCTACGAGGACACCCCGTGGACCTACCCGGCGCTGCTGGCCGCGGAGTCCGTGGCCGTCCTGGACCGGGTGTGCGTGCACTACCGCCAGCGCCGCACGGGCTCGATCCTGACCACCACCAGCCGGCGCCACCTCGACATCTTCGACCAGTACGACCGCGTCTTCGGCTACCTCGCCACCCGCCCCGAACTGGAGCGCTGGCGGCCCGTCGTGCACCGGCGGATGGCCGAGCACTTCTGCACCCTGTACGCGGACCCGCGCCGGCTCCCGCGCGCCGCCCGCGCCGAGTTCTTCGCACGCGCCTCGGCCCTGCTGCGCCGCTACCGCGTCCCCGGGCCCCGTCCGCTGTCGCTGAGCCGCACCGACCGGATCCGCCACGTCCTGATGCGCCTGGGCACGCGGCGCACGTACCGCCTCCTGTCCGTGCTGCGCTCCGCCTCGCTCGCGGCGGGGCGCGCCGGGGCCACCGCGTGGCGGGGCCTGCGCGAGACGGCCCTGCGCCTGCACTACCGCGTGCAGCGCCTGCTGCCGCTGCGCCCCGAGCTGGCCGTGTTCTCCGCGTACTGGCACGGCGGCTACGCCTGCAATCCGGCGGCGATCGAGGCGAAGCTGCGCGAGCTGGCCCCGCGCATGCGGACGGCGTGGATCTGCGATCCCGCGCACGCCTCGACCCTCCCCCGGGAGACCACCCTGCTCCGCCCGGGTTCGGCGGCGTACTGGACCGCCCTGGCCCGTGCCGCCTACCTGGTCACGAACGTCAACTTCGAGCGCACGCTGGTCAAGCGTCCGGGGCAGATCCTGCTCCAGACCCAGCACGGCACCCCGCTCAAGCGGGTCGGCCTCGACCTGCAGGACCGCCCGGCGGCCACCCCCACGACGGACTTCGCGGGGCTGCTGCGGGGCGCGGACCAGTGGGACTACCTGCTCTCCTCGAACCGCCACTCGACGCTGATCTGGGAGAAGGCGGTCCCCTCCTCGTACACCACGCTCGAGTACGGCTACCCGCGCAACGACGTGTTCCACCGGGCCACCCAGGCGGACGTCCTGGAGCTCCGCGAACGCCTCGGCATCCCGCCGGGCTCCACGGCGATCCTGTACGCCCCGACCCACCGCGACTACCGCCGCAGCCGTCCCGCGCACCCGGACTTCGAGCGGATCCTGCGCGACCTGGGCCCGCGCTACACGATCCTGACCCGCACGCACCTCACGTACGCGGGCTCGCCCTCCCCCGACCCGCACCCGCGGCTGCTGGACGTCTCCTCCCACCCCTCGGTGGAGGAACTCTGCCTGGCCTCGGACGCGTTGGTGACGGACTACTCGTCCCTCATGTTCGACTACGCCTCGCTGGACCGCCCGATCGTGATCCACGCGGACGACTGGGAGGCGTACGAGGCCTCCCGCGGCACCTACTTCGACCTGCGGGCCTTCCCGCCGGGCGCGATCGCCCGCACGGAGGACGAGCTGGTGGACATCTTCTCGACCGGCCACTGGCAGGGCTCGCGCTCGGCGCAGCTCCGCTCGTCCTTCCGGACCCGGTTCTGCACGCACGACGACGGCCAGGCGGCGGAGCGGGTGGTCCGCCGGGTCTTCCTGAACCAGCCGACGCCCCCGGTGGTCCCCCTGGAAGACCGCCGCCCCACTCCCCCGGCCCCCTCAGCCACCCCGGAACCCACCCTGGCCCACCTGACCACGGGCCGCTGGCCGTAACGGATCCCCCTCGGCGTCGGGGGGGGGGGGGGATAGAAAACCCCCCCCCCGAAGAGACCCCCCCCCCGGGGGGGGGCGGGGGGGTGGGGGGGGCGCCCCGGGGCACGGGCAGCGC
>NZ_JBSGXB010000326.1:0-8134 GCF_053609185.1 Streptomyces sp. NPDC054956
GGCCTCCCTCCTCCGCCTTGCGATGCACGGCACCGGACGCCGCTCCCTAATCCGGCCCGGGCGCAAAGCCACCCCCTTCGGCTGCGAGAATGCGCCCATGACGGAGACCACGGTCGGCATCGGCGGCGCGGCGGAGAGCACCGACATGGTGCTGAACATCGGCCCGCAGCACCCTTCCACGCACGGCGTGCTGCGCCTGCGCCTCGTCCTGGACGGGGAGCGGATCGTCAGCGCCGAGCCGGTGGTCGGCTACATGCACCGCGGCGCCGAGAAGCTCTTCGAGGCCCGCGACTACCGGCAGATCGTGATGCTCGCGAACCGCCACGACTGGCTGTCCGCGTTCTCCAACGAGCTGGGCGTCGTCATGGCCGTCGAGCGGATGCTCGGCATGGAGGTCCCCGAGCGGGCCGTGTGGATGCGCACGCTGCTCGCCGAGCTGAACCGGGTCCTGAACCACCTGATGTTCCTCGGCTCGTACCCCCTGGAGCTGGGCGGCATCACCCCGATCTTCCACGCGTTCCGCGAGCGCGAGGAGCTCCAGGCCGTCATGGAGGAGATCTCCGGCGGCCGCATGCACTACATGTTCAACCGGGTCGGCGGCCTCAAGGAGGACCTCCCGGCCGGCTGGCTGGGCCGCGCCCGCGCCGCCATCGCCGACGTGAACACCCGCATGCACGTCTACGACGACCTGGTCCGCGGCAACGAGATCTTCCGCGGCCGCACGCGGGGCGTCGGCGTCCTGTCCGCCGAGGCCGTGCACGCGTACGGGGTCTCCGGCCCGATCGCCCGCGCCTCCGGCGTCGACTTCGACCTGCGCCGCGACGAGCCGTACCTGGCCTACGGCGAGCTCCAGGACGTGCTCAAGGTCGTCACCCGCACCGAGGGCGACTGCCTGGCCCGCTTCGAGGTCCTGCTGGAGCAGACCCACAACGCCCTGGACCTGGCGGTCGCCTGCCTGGACCGGATGGAACAGCTGGCGCCCGGCCCGATCAACCAGCGGCTGCCCAAGGTGCTGAAGGCGCCCGAGGGCGAGACGTACGCCTGGACCGAGAACCCGCTCGGGATCAACGGCTACTACCTGGTCTCCAAGGGCGAGAAGACCCCGTACCGGCTCAAGCTGCGCTCGGCGTCGTACAACAACATCCAGGCCCTGGCCGTGCTCCTCCCCGGGCAGCTGGTCGCGGACATGGTCTCGATCCTCGGCTCGCTCTTCTTCGTCGTCGGCGACATCGACAAGTGACCGGCACCGACGGCACCGGCACATACGCCGCCTACCTGCGGCGCCTCGGCATCGGCGTGCCCGGTGCGCCGTCCGCCGCCGGGCTGTTCGCCCTCCAGCGGGCCCATCTGGAACGCGTCCCGTACGAGAACCTCGACATCCAGCTCGGCCGGGCGCCCGGCATCGACCCCGAGCTGTCGGCGCGCCGCTTCGCCGCCGGACGCGGCGGGTACTGCTTCCACCTCAACGGGGGCTTCGCCGCGCTCCTCGGCCACCTCGGCTACGAGGTCACCCGCCACGTCGGCGGCGTGTACGAGGAGTCCGCGGCCGAGGACGCCCTGCGCGGCGTGAGCGGCGACCACCTCGCGCTCACCGTCCGCGTGGAGGGGGCCGAGTTCTACGTGGACACCGGGCTCGGCGACGGCCCGCACGAGCCGCTGCCGCTGCGCGAGGGCTCGTACGCCCAGGGGGCCTTCGCCTACTCCCTGGAGCGGCTGGCCTCGGGAACCTGGCTCTACCGCCACCCGGGCAGCTCCGCCCCCGTCGTGAACTTCCGCCCGGAGCCGGCCTCGACGGCCGACTTCGAGGCCGAGCACGTCCGGCTGTCGACCTCCGAGGAGTCCGGGTTCGTACGGACCTTCGCGGTCCTGCGCCGGGACGCGGACGGCATCGACGCCCTGCGGGGGCGCGTGCTCACCCGGATCGACCCGGTCCGCGGGACCACCCGGCGGGTACTGGACGAGCCGCAGGAGTTCTACTCCGTGCTGCGCGAGGTCTTCGGCCGGAACCTCGACGACCTGACCCCGACGGACCGGTCGGCACTGTGGACCCGGGTGACCCGCGCCCACGAGGCGTGGCTCGCGGCCGAGGAGAGCTGAGGCCGCCGGGGCCTTGCGGGGCCCCGGGCGGTCCTGCCCGCCGCCTCGGGGTCAGGAGCGCCTGCGCAGCAACTGCACGACGATGCCCGTGAGGACTCCGCCGGTCGGTATCGCCGCTATCGCCCCGGCGGCATGACCGAGGGCGTCGAGCACCAGCGCGAACACGTACAGGACGGCACAGGCTCCGGCGGACACGGTGGCGACCAGGAGCACCGGACCGCTGCGGTCCTTGCGTGCTGGCGACGCGGCGGGCGGGAACGCGGGAGGCTGCGGCTGCGGGTCCTGCGGGGTGTCGCTCGGCTGGTGGACTCGGCGCACGGGGCTCTCCTTGCTGGCTCAGGTGGGGGAAGGCGCCGCCCGCCGGTTCCCCCCGGCACCGGCGGACGGCAGCTCCTGTCACGCGTGAGCACGGCCGCCCGGCCGCCGGCCGTCGCCCACCCGGGGCGGTTCGCCGTCGCGGCGCGTGCCGTGCGCTCGCCTCGTGACGGCGTCAGCTTGCCGAAGGGGTGGCTGACGGAATCTTGACGAAACCTGGACGTGCAGGTCACGAGGCCGGAAGGATGGCCGCCCGGGCCGGTACGGCCATTCGGCCCGGGACACGGGGCTCTTCCGCCCTCCCCCCGATGGCGTAGGGCGTATTGACGGAGGGACAGGCCGGTGGACATCCGGTTGATGGGGCCCGTACGCGCGTGGTTGGGCGGCCAGGACGTGGACCTCGGCCGGCCCCGGCAGCGGTGCGTCTGGGCGGTGCTCCTCATGGAGCCCAACCGCGTGGTACCGATCGGGACCCTCATCGACCGCGTCTGGGGCGAGCACCCGCCGGCCGCCGTGCGCAACACCCTCTACGGCTACGTGGCGGGGCTGCGGGCCGCGCTGCGCAGGGCCGACGCGGCCGCGGAGGGCGTACGGCTGGAGAACGGGCCGGGCGGCTACGTGCTCCGGGTCCCGGTCGAGCGGGTGGACCTGCACCGGTTCCGGACCCTCGTCCGCCTGGCCCGTGCGGCGGAGGCCGAGAACGACGGGCAGGCCGACGGGCGGGCCGGTGTGCGGGCCCACGCCTCGGGCCACGCACAGGGCCACGTACAGGCCGATGAACTGGCCGCCGGGCGCTGGGAACGCGCCCTGGAGCTGTGGTGCGGTGAGCCGCTGGCAGGGCTGACGGGTGCCTGGGTGGAAGGGACGCGGGCCCGGCTGGAGAGCGAGCGCGTCGAGGCCCTGCTGCAGTACCACGAGGTGCAGTTGCGCAGGGCGCGCCACCAGGAGGTGCTCCCGCGGCTGCGCGAGGTGGCCGCGGGGCAGCCGCTCGACGAACGGATGGCCCGGCAGCTGCTGACGGCGCTGTACCGGTGCGGGCTGTCGGCCGAGGCCCTCCAGTACTACGAGGGTCTGCGCAAACGCCTCGCCGAGGAGCTGGGGGTCGACCCCGGGCCGGAGCTGCGGGAGCTCTACCGGATCATCCTCCACAACGACCCGCTGCCCCAGGCGGCGACGCCTGCGCCGGCTCCCTCGGCGATGCCCGCTCCGGCGCCGGACCGGGCCCCGACTCCGGCACCCGTGCCCGCCGAACTGCCGCACGACACCGCCGGGTTCGCGGGACGCGCCGATCAACTCGCGCATCTGCACGCGCTCCTGCCGCCCGAACGGGGTCAGGAGCGGGGCCGGGAGCAGGGGCAGGAGCAGGAGCAGGAGCTCCCCTCCCGCACCGCGAACACGGTGGTCATCTCCGCGATCGGCGGCGCGGCGGGCATCGGCAAGACCGCGCTGGCCGTCCACTGGGCGCACCAGGTGCGCGACCGGTTCCCCGACGGCCAGGTCTTCGTCAACCTGCACGGGTTCGACCAGGACCGCGATCCGCTCCGGCCCGTCGAGGCCCTGGAGCTCCTGCTCCGGAGCCTGGGGCTCCCCGCCGCGGAGATCCCCTCCCACGCCGAGGCGCAGGCCCGGGTGTACCGGAGCATGCTGGCGGGCCGCCGGCTGCTCCTCGTACTGGACAACGCGGCGTCGGCGGAGCAGGTCCGGCCGCTGCTGCCGGGCAGCCCCACCTGCTGCGTCGTCGTCACCAGCCGCAACCGGCTCGGCGACCTCGTCGTCCGCGACGGGGCGCACTCCCTGCCGTTGGACCTCCTCCTGCCCGCCGAGGCCCGCGCGCTGCTGCGCGAGGCCCTCGGCGCGGCCCGGCTGTCGGCCGAACCGGAGGCGGCCGACGAGCTGGTCCGGCTGTGCGGCAGCCTTCCGCTGGCGCTGCGCGTGGCCGCCGCCCGGCTGGCGGGCGATCCGGGACTGCGACTGACCGATCTGGTTGGCGAGTTGTCCGAGGGCAGCCGGCTGGAGGCGCTCGCACCGGACGGCGAGGACGATTCGCCCCTGCGGGCGGCCTTCTCCGCCTCGTACCGGGTGCTGCCCCACGAGGCGCGCCGGCTGTTCCGCCTGCTGGGCCTCTTCCCGGGCTCCCAGTTCACCGCGGAGACCGCGGCGGCCCTCCTGGGCGCTCCTCCGTACCGGGCCAGGCGGCTGCTCGGCGCCCTGGCCGCCGCCCATCTCGTCGAACCCGAGGCGGCCGGCCGGTACCGCTTCCACGACCTGCTCAGCGAGTACGCGCACGAGCGGGCGCAGGTGGAGGAGACCGCGGCGGACCGCGACGCCGCGCTGGAGCGGCTCCTGGTCTGGTACGTGGACGCCGCCCGCAGCGCCTCGGGCACCTGGCTCTTCCCGGAGCCGGTCCACCCCTTCGGGCGCCCCGACCAGCCCGGTCTGCCCTCGCCGGACGCGGCCGCGCGGTGGCTGGAGGCCGAGCGCACGAACCTCCTCGCCGCCATCCAGCACGCCTGCCGGTACGGCCCCCGGCCGGCCGCCTGGCACCTGACCGCCGCACTGTTCGGTTACTTCTGGCTCCACCTGCCGCGGGCGATGTGGCAGGCCACGGTGGAGCCGGCGCTGGCGGCCGCCGTGGCCGAGGGCGACCTGTACGGCCAGGCCGCCATGCACAGCAGCCTGGGAGTGGTCCACTGGGACCGGGGGCACCCGCGACCGGCCCTGGCGCACCACGCACGCGTACGGGAGATCAGCCGCGAGCTCGGCTGGGCGACCGGCGAGGCGGCCTCGTTGGGCGGGAGGGGGCTCGTGGAGTGGAGCCTGGCGCGCCTCGACGACGCGCACGAACACCTCGACACCGGCGTGCGGATGATCCGCGGGACGGGGAACCTGCACCTCGAAGCCCTCGGGCTGGTCGGCCTCGGGGTGACCTGCCGGGACCTGGGCCGGCTCCACGAGGCCGCCGCCCACCTCGAACTGGCCATCACCCGCAACGGGCAGATCGGCTGGCAGGACGACAGCCTGGCCCTGCAGAACCTGGGCGGGGTGTACTGGGAACTCGGGCGGCTCGCCGAAGGCCTCGAAGTGCTGGCTCCGCAGACGGCGGCCGACGGCCGGCGCGGGTACCGCAACGGCCGCGCGATGATGCTCGATGCCGTCGCGAAGATCAACATCGAGCTCGGCCGCGACCGCGAGGCCCTGGAACAGGCGGAGCGCGCCCTCGCGATGGTCGAGGAGGTGGGCCGGCGCTGGATCCAGGCCGGCATCCTCGGGACGGTCGCCGCCGCGCAGCGGAAGCTGGGCCGGCTGGACGCGGCGCTGGCGACCGGGACTCGGGCGCTGTCCCTCGCCGCCGAGGTGCGCAACAGCCGTACGGAGATGGACTGCCTGCTGGGCCTGGCCACCACGCACCGGCTCCTGGGCCGCGGGGCGGAGGCCCGGCGCCATGCGGAGCGGGCCCTGGGCCTGGCGCGCGAGCGCTCCTTCCACGTGGTGGAGGGCCAGGCCCTGACGGCCCTGTGCGAGGTGGCGGCCTCGGAGTCCTCCCACGCGGCCGCCCTGGCCTTCGGCCGCGAGGCCCTGCCCATCCACCGCCGCACGGGCCACCGCCTGGGCGAAGCCAGAACCCTGGCGGCACTGGCCCGTGCCCTCCACGCCTCGGGCGGCCCGGACGCCGCCGCCACGGCCCACCAGGCCCTGGCCCTCTTCGAGTCCACGGGCATCCCCCCAACCGAACACCCGGACCTCCCCCACCCCTGAGCGGGCCCGCACCTCCGGACTCCGGCCCGCCGGGACGGGGCCGGGGCGGCGGGGGCGGAGGCCGGGGGCGGCGAAGCGGAGGCCGGGCAGCCCGGGCGGGCCGATGTCCTTGGGGCAGGGCAGACTTGGGGCATGTCCCACTCACCCCGCCGGGCCTGCCCCTCCTGCGGCCGCGACTGCGCCGTCACCGCCGGGCGGATCGCCCGCCACGACCCGCCCGCCGGCCGGGGCCGCGGGGACCTCGTCTCCTGCCCCGGCTCCCGCGCCCGCGTAACCCTGGGCGCCGCAGCCCCCACCCTGGACGGCTTCACCCTCTCCCCCACCCCGGGCCAACTCCCCCTGTTCTAACCGGGCCGCGCCCGGCACGCTGACCTGGCGCACAGCTCCCCCTGATCAGGCCCGGCCCACCCGGCGGCGAACGCCCCGCTGCGCTGGGCTGGTCCCCTACCCGCCCTTCCACCGTTCCCAGGGCCCCGCCCTGCCCCAGCAAGGCCCGGGCTCCGCCCGGGCCCCGTGCCGCGGCGGTGCACGTGGCAGATCGCCCCGCCCCCGGCCGGGGGGGTAGCACCAGCAACAGGGGCAGGGCTGCCGGATGTTGGGGTCCGGCGGGGGATCGTAGTTTCCGGGTATGACGACCCAGCAGACGCAGAGCAGCACCCGCCACCGGTTCCGCCGCGCCGCCGCGGCCGTGGTACTCGCCGCCGTCCTCGGGGGCATCGCCGCGCCCGTCGCCCTCGCCGCCCCCTCCCCCAGCGCCTCGCAGAGCACCGGCACCCGCGGGCAGCTCCTCGGCCTCACCCCCCTCGACCGCCTCGGCCGCGCCGAAGTCGCCGCCCAGCTCACGGACTTCGGCATGGACGCCTCCACCGTCCGCCACGGCGTCGCCGCCTACCGCCTCACCTACGCCACCGTCGACCCCCAGGGCCGTCCCACCACGGCCACCGGCCTCCTCGTCCTCCCCCAGGACGGCCCGTACCGCCTCGACCTGGTCTCCGACACCCACGGCACGCTCGCCACCCGCGACGACGCCCCGTCCGGGGCCCCGGGCTACAACCGGATCACCCCCTATCTGCACGCCTCCGCCGGCCGCGCCGTCGCCGCCCCGGACTACCTGGGCCTGGGCGGCGGCCCCGGCAGCCACCCGTACATGGACACCCGGTCCTCGGTGACCGCCTCCGTCGACATGCTGAAGGCCTCCCGCACCGCCGCCGGCCGCCTGGGCCGCGCCGTCAGCCGGGACGTGTACGCCACCGGCTTCTCGCAGGGCGGCCAGGTCGCGATGGCGCTGGGCCGTGAACTCTCCCGCGGCCAAAGCGGCTTCCGGCTGCGCGCGCTGGCCCCCATCGCCGGCCCGTACGACCTGAGCGGCTCCGAGCTGCCCGGGATCTCCGACGGCCGGGTCGCACCGCGCACCGCCGTCTTCTACCTCTCCTACTTCCTCACCGCGCAGAACCGCCTGCACCCGCTCTACAAGGACCCCGCCGAGGTGTTCCGCGCACCCTATGCACAGGCTATGGAAAGCCTGTTCGACGGGAGCCACCACGAGCAGGACATCGTGGCCGGGCTCCCCGGCACGGTCGAGGAACTGCTCACCCCGGAGTGGGCCGCGAACATCCGCGAGCCGCGCGGGGCCCTGCGTACGGCCCTGAAGGCCAACGACGACGCCTGCGACTGGAAGCCCGCCGTCCCCGTCCGCCTCTACGCGGGCTCCGCCGACACCGACGTGCCCATCGGCAATTCCCGCGCCTGCGCGGCCGACCTGGCCCGGCACGGGGTCCGGGCGAAGGTCGTCGACCAGGGCCCGGACGCCGACCACTTCACCTCGGCGGTCCGCTCGGCGCCCCAGGCCGTCCGCTGGTTCGACTCGATCCGCTAGGCCGTCTCTTTCGGATCTTGCCGGTTGAGCCCGCGTCGTCCGGTGCCGTGCATCGGCGCGTTGGCGGGGCGCCCGTGTACTGGACGTACT
>NZ_JBSGXB010000327.1:0-8102 GCF_053609185.1 Streptomyces sp. NPDC054956
AGACCCCGGGTGCCGGGGTGGCGCGCGCACCCGCCCGAGAGCGGGCCGAACGCGGAAGGCGGCGGGCGCTAGCGGGTGTTGATCGCGTCCAGCATGTTCGGCCGGGCCGCCCGCCGGGCCGGCCAGATCGCCGCCAGCACGCCCACCACCAGTGCCACGGCCTTCGCCGGCCGAACTTCCCGGAGCCGCCTTGACGTTGAGCTCGTGGTAGCCGCCGGGGGCCGGCAACAGCTGTTGTGCGGTCGGGGTGTCGAAGAGCGCCAGGCTGCCGCCGGAGGCCACGCGCGGGTCCTGGCTGTCGACGAGGCCGACGAGCTTCTTGGTCAGGACCGGCCCGTCCACGGCGAAGCGCACCTCGTCACCTATCCGGTACCCGCCCGCGGACGCGGTCTTCGCGTCCAGCGCCATCTCGTCGCCGGCGGCCGGGCCGCGGCCTTCGGCGATCGGGTCGAGCGGGTCCTCGCCGCCCTTCCCGGGTGCGTAGTTGGCGGCGATGTTCAGGTAACCGCGCCCTCCCAGAGGGCGCTTGTCCTTGCCGGAGACCGTGGCGTTGCCCTCTACGGATCCGCGCACGGAGGCCACGCCCGGGACGGCCCCCGTCCTGGCCGCCAGTTCCTCGTTCACGGGCGGGACGAGTCCGCCCTTCTCGTCGCGCCCGGGGGCCTCGGTGGGACGGACGACGACGCCGACGGAACCGGGCTCCACCCGAAGGCAGAGCCCGATGCCGGGACAGGAGCCTGCGGGCGGACCCTCGGGCCCCTCGCGGCCGGTCTCACTCCCCGGCGGCGTGTCCGGTCTGGTGGGCGAGGAGGGCTGCCTGGACCCGCCCCGCGCTGCCGGTCTTCTCCAGGATGGAGCCGACGTGCGTCTTGACCGTGCCGACGCCGATGCCGAGCCGACGGCCGATCTCCAGGTTGGCGAGGCCCGCACCCAGCAGGGCCAGCACCTCCCGCTCCCGCTCGGTGAGCGCGGCGATCCGCGCGTCGGGTCCGGCCGGGGTGACGGTGCGCCGGTCCGTGACGCCGCCGCCCTGCAGCATCCGGCGGATCACGGTGCCGGTGACCCCGGGCGACAGGACGGCGTCACCGCTCGCGGCCGACCGTACGGCGCTGATCAGTTCGTCGGGACCCTCGTCCTTGAGCAGGAACCCCGTGGCCCCGGCCGCCAGCGCGCGCATCACGTTCTCGTCGTCGCCGAAGGTGGTGAGCACGACGACCTGCGGCGCCGGGTCCAGGGCGGTGAGCGGCCCGATGGCGGCGAGGCCGTCGAGGACGGGCATCCGGATGTCGAGGAGGACCACGTCGGGATGGTGCTCCGCGGCGAGCTCCACGGCCCGGGCGCCGTCGGCGGCTTCGGCGACCACGTCGATGCCGTCGGCGTGCTTGAGGATCATCCGTACGCCGGCCCGGATCATCTGCTCGTCGTCGGCGAGCAGGACCCTGACGACGCCGTCGGCCCCATCGGGCCGCTGGGGGTCATTCACTTGGGCTCCCGGGAGGAGTGGGCGAGGCGGTCGGGGCCATGGGCACCATCGGCACCTCGAATCGGGTGATTTGGGTCAAAACGTCGCCTCGGAAACAGTAGCGGGTGAGCTCGATCCGGTCCCGGCCGACGATGGCGCGGCTGTACGGGTAGAGGCAGTCGGTGGCGTCCGCAGGCCGCTCCGGCTCGCGTCCGGCGGCCGCCGCGCGGGCCATCCTGTCGTCGTAGACCCCGGAGTCCTCGGCCTGCTGCCGGGTCATCCCGAGGGCCGGCGGCTTCGGCGGGGTGTAGCCCAGCGGCCGGGCGGAGCCCGCCAGCTGCAGGCCGAAGATCAGGGTGGCGCCGATGCCGGCCAGGCCGAGCAGCCCCGAGGCCGCCTGGGCGAGCGGGATCAGCAGCGGGGCCCGGCGCAGCCGTGCCGCGGCGCCTTCGGGTCCCGGCGTACGGGTCTTCGCGCGTTCGGCGTCGGTCTGCGCCGCCGTCGGGGGGACTGCGGGCAGGCCGGCCCGCACGGCGAAGCCCCCGGAGGGCTCCGGCCCGGCCGCCAGGTGGCCGCCGAGCACGGCGACCCGTTCGCGCAGCCCGCTCAGGCCCCGGCCGGTGCCGGCCTCGGCCGCGGCGGTCTCCCCCGCGCCCGGCGGCCGCGCCGGGGCCCCGTTGACCACCGAGACCTCGACGGAGTCGGCGGTGTGCTCGATCCGTACCTCCACCGGCGCCCCGGCCGCGTACCGGTGCACATTGGTCAGCGCCTCGCGCACGACCCGGTGGACCGCCCGGCGCACCCGCGGCTCCCGGCCGACGGTGTCGGGACCGGTCCAGCCGAAGCCGACGCGTACCCCGCCCGCCCGGGACTCGGCGACGAGCGCCTCGATGTCGGCCCGGGTCCCGGTGGCATCGGTGAGCGCGTCCGTCCCGGTGTCGCGGGAGAGCGGTCCGAGCACCCCGAGCGCCTCGCGCAGTTCGTGCATGGCGTCGCGGGTGGCCTGGCGCACCTGGCCCGCGCTCTCGCGCAGTTCGTCGGCGTCCTCGCCGCCCCGGCCGCGCAGGGCCATCTCCAGGCCGCCCGCGTGCAGGGAGATCAGGCTGAGCCGGTGCCCGACGAGGTCGTGCATCTCGGCCGCGATGCGGGACCGCTCGTGGATGCGGGACTCGCTCTCGGCGAGCCTGCGGTTCTCCTCGGCGGCGGCGGTCCGCTCGCGCAGGGCGGCGAGGAGCCGCTGCTGCTGCCCGGCGGAGGCCCCGACCAGTCCGGGTACGAGGACGGCGACCGCGGCGAGCACCACGCCGAGGGTGAGCCCGTACTGCCAGGAGCCGTAGCCGCTGCGGTGGACGGACGCGCCGGCGGTGAGCACGGTGAGCGCGCCGGCCCCGAAGAGTACGGCCGCCCGGCGCCCGGCCCCGGACAGCTGGTGGGAGACGGTGTAGGCGGTCACGGCCATCAGGACGCCGAAGCACGACATCAGCCCGAGCAGGACGCCCATGCCGAGCAGGGCCGCCTCCGGGTAGCGGCGGCGTACGACGAACAGGGCGAGCGCGACGAGCGTCAGCCCCACCTTGACGTGGACCGGCAGGTCGCCGCCGACCTCGTTGACGAGCTTGTACGCCATGACGACGAGGACGCCCCCGCCGAGCGCCTCGGCGGCGGCCCGGAGCAGCGAGCGACCCATGACAGACATATCGACGATTATCCGAGGCGGGAAGGGGGTCGGGCGTGAGCCTCGCGAGGGATCCGGGCCTCTGCCGAAAGGCAGAGGCAGGACTCAGGTATGAGTCGATGTCACCCTTCAGGTGGGGTGCTCGGTTCGTCCTCGGGAGGGACGCGGGTTACGGCTCGAGCCACGAATACTCGTACACATGAACCGCCGTCCTCTCGTCATCGCCGCCGCCACCGTGGGAGTGCTCGCCACCGCCGCCTTCGCCCTTCCCAACCTCCCGCCCAACCCCGTGACCGACACGATCAACGACAGGGTCTTCAAGGAGAAGGGCATGCGCTTCGCGACGGCCGCCGACGCCCCCACGCGCGGGGAGCTGACGTGGGTGCTGCCGGACTGGGTACCGAAGGACGCGACCGCCGTGCGAATAAAGGCGCGCACGGACGGTGAGGCGCGGCTGATCCGGTTCACCCTGGGCGAGACCCCGCTGAACGGTCCGCAGTGCTCGGCCGGCATACCGAAGAAGCCCGCCGGGAGGGAGCTCCGCGCCAAGTGGTGGCCGGCCGGAACCCACGAGGAGGAGCGCGCCGAGTGCCGCGACTACTACCAGTACCAGGTCACGGTGCGGGGCAAGGAGGTCTACGCCTGGACCGACGGCACCCCGTCGCCCGGAGCGAAGATGCAGGACGGCACCCCGGTCCAGCAGGCATCGCGCAGCACCCGCTGACCGCTGACCAACGTCCGCCGGTTCCAGGGGCTCAGCCCGTGCGGAGTTCGCGGGCCGCCGCCAGTTCCGTGACGCGGGTCCAGAGGGGGCGCAGCCAGTCCTCCACCGAGGCCTCGGTGGGCAGCCCCGCCGGAAGGCTGTCGTGGAGGGCCGCGGTCTCCGGCTCGGCTCTCCGGTGGTGGGCCAGGGTGGGCGGTTCCTCCGGACCGGTCGCCGCCATCGCCACGCACCGCAGGAACATCGCGTTGGCGGTCAGGAGCCACACGTGCGAGCCGAGACCGGACTCGGACTCCTCGGGCGCGGCGGCCGGTTGCCCGGTGAAGCCGCCCGCCAGTGCCCACGGGTCCGGGGCCACGTACCGGACCCGGCCCACGCCCGTGAACGCGGCCGCGGCCGCGCACATCGCGCAGGGTTGCTGCGTGCTCCAGAGCGTCGCCGTGGCCAGGTCCCAGCCGGTCCGGGCCGCGCCCAGGGCGTTCATCTCGGCGTGGGCGAGCGGGGTGCCGCGCAGCGGTCCGGTGCCCGGGCCGTCCTCGTACGCCTCGTTGCGGCCCTCGGCGATCACCTTGCCGTCGGCGTCCGCCAGGACCGCTCCGACGGCCAGGCCTCCGGCGGCCAAGGCCTCGTAGGCGAGGGCGAGTGCCCTGCGCACCGGCTCCGGCGCCCCGCGCCACGCCACGTCGAAATCAAGCTCCCCGCTGACCATCGGGCCATTATCGTCACCGCCATGGATATCCGCCCCGCTCGCACCCCCGCCGAACTCCAGGCCGCGGAGGGACTCTTCGACGGGCCCGTGCGCCCGGACTGGTCGCAGCGGTTCCTCGACGCCCCCGGGCACCTGATGCTCATCGCCTACGTGGACGACGTGCCCGCCGGGATGGTCTCCGGCATCGAGATGAGCCACCCCGACAAGGGCACCGAGATGTGCCTGTACGAGCTCTCCGTGGACGAGGGCTACCGGCGGCGCGGCATCGGCCGCGCGCTGACCGCGGCGCTCGCCGCCGAGGCCGAGGCACGCGGCTGCTACGGCATGTGGGTGGGCGTCGACACGGACAACGAGGCCGCGCTGGCCACGTACGAGGCGGCCGGAGCCCGCGACGAGGGCGTCTTCGCCATGCGCGGCTGGCCCATCGGCCCGGAGGCCTCGTAGGCCCCGCAGGTCCCGGAGGCCTCGTAGGCCCCGCAGCGGTTGGGCCCTACGGTCCGGTGCCCCGGCCCGTGCCCCGTAGCCCGTCGGACGGCGTGTCGTGGGGCCAGTCGGCGCACCCTCCGCGCGGCCGGCCCGTGCCTCGCCGAGCATCGGCCGCATGACCGCATTCACCGCGCTGCTCCCGGCCGCCGCCCTGCTGGCGGTGGCCACCGCCCTGCCGCCGTACGCCTCCGAAGCCACCGCCGCCACCCACGACGCCCGCACCGCCAAGGCCTCCGACGCCGCCACCGCCCCCTACGTGGTCGTCCTGCACGACCAGGTCTCCCGCGCCTCCGCCCGTGCCTCCACCCGCGCCCTCACCGCCGAGGCCGAGGCCTCCGGCGACCGCGTCGGGGCCGTCTACGACACCGCCTTGCACGGCTTCGCCGTCCGCACCACCGCGGCCCGCGCCGCCGAGCTCGCCGCCGACCCGCGGGTCGCCTCCGTGGAGCCCGACGCGACGTTCCTGATCGACGGCGCCCCGACCGACGACGCCGCCGGTGCGCAGCCCCTGGTGCAGACGCCCGCGCCCTGGGCCCTGGACCGGCTCGACCAGAACGAGCTCCCGCTCGACGGCTCGTACACGTACCCGACCAAGGCGGAGGGGGTCACCGCGTACATCATCGACACCGGGATCAACACCCTGCACCAGGAGTTCGGCGGCCGCGCCCGCTGGGGCGCCAACGCGGTGTTCATGGAGCGGGCCACGGACTGCAACGGCCACGGCACGCACGTCGCGGGAACCGTCGGCGGCGCCACCTACGGGGTCGCGAAGGGGGTGTCGCTCATCGCCGTCAAGGTCGCGAACTGCCGTGGGGAGGCGAGCCTGTCGGCCATCACCGGCGGCATCGACTGGATGGTGAAGGACGCGCTCAAGTACCCCGCCACCCCGGCCGTGGCGAACATGAGCATCGGCGGCAGCTACAGCTCCGCCCTGAACAGGGCCGTCACGCGCGCGGTCGCGGCCGGGATCACCTTCGCCGTGGCCGCCGGCAACTCCGGCGAGGACGCCTGCACCGGCTCCCCGTCCGGTGTCCCGCAGGCGCTCACGGTGGGCGCGACCGATGCCGCGGACCGGCGTCCCGCCTTCTCCAACCACGGCCCCTGCGTGGACCTCTCGGCCCCGGGCGTGTCCGTCACCTCGGCCTGGAGGGGATCCGCCACGGCCACCGCCCGGGCCTCCGGGACCTCGATGGCGGCCCCGCACGTGGCGGGCGCCGCCGCGCTGGTGCTCGCGCGGGGTCTGGCGGCCGGCGGTCCGCGCAGCACGCCGGCACAGGTGGCCGAAACCCTTCTGCTGGACTCCGTCAAGGACCGCATCACGGCCCTGCCCGCCGGGACCCCGAACCGCCTCCTCCACGTCCCGGCCGGCGAGTAGCCCGTACGAGGACCCTCGCCGACGGTGCCGCGCCCGTCGGCGGGAGACGGCCCGGCGCCCCCGGGAGGCGGCCGCCCGCCGCCGGACCGGCGCGCGCGGAAGTGCAGGTCAGGGGCGGAGCGGGGCCCTCCGGTGAACCCATCCGCCCCACCCGCACAACCCACCGCCCGGTCGGTATCCGGTCCGCCGGACCACCCGGCCTGATGGCACATCAATTTCTGTGTGCTTCGGGCGAAAGCAAGTCATTGACTTCTCATCACCGCGACGCGTCAATGTCGGCCACCGCACCGGCTCGACCTCCCCCACACAGCGGGTGGGGGGAGGGTTCGTATGACGAAGGAGTCGCGACCCAGTGAGTACAACGTTCCGACGAAGAGTTCTGGCCGGGGCGGGCGCCTTGTCCCTGGCCCTGACGGGTGGCGTGGTGGGCCTGACCGGCACCGCGCAGGCCGCGACCAAGACCACGGCCGTCCCGGTGGACTGTGTCGCGCCGCCGCCGCAGGCGGGCGCTTCCGGCCCCCAGAACTTCACGGTCACCCTGCCGGACGGCGCGAAGGCCGGCGACGTCGTCCCGATCACCATCGACCCGGGTCCGAGCCCGGTCATTCCGGGCTTCTCCGTCACCACGACGAACACGACGAAGATCACCCTGAAGGTCGGTTCGACCACCCAGACGGTCACCAGTCCACCCGTGACGGTCACCGTCGTCGCCGGACAGGCCCTCGACCCGGACCTGTTCAGCGGCACCATCACGATCCCTGACGGCACCGAGGGCACGATCGTCCCGGTCACCCTGGACCTCTCGGTGACCGACGCGAACCTGGGCGGCTCGGTCTTCACCACCACGTGTACTCCGAACCCGCGCCCGAGCGCCTCCGTCGGGTCGGTCTCCGTGGCGGCCCTGCCCAAGGACCCGATCACCACCAAGCTGACGCCCAACAGCGGCAAGGCCGGCACCGCGGTCGTCGTCACGGGCGCCAACTTCCCGGCGGGTCCGGTCACGTGTTCCGCGCTCAAGGCCGGCGTCGCCACGGGTGACACCGGTGCCGGTACGGCCGACGCGTCGGGTGCCGCGACCTGCAACATCACGGTCACCAAGGCCGCCGACGAGATCAAGATCGACGGCTCGATCAGCCCGTTCAAGGCCTTCGTCTTCGTCGTCGACCAGCCCGGCGTGAAGAACCCGGTCGACGTCGAGGTCCTGCCCGGTCCGCTGGCCATCGGCCCGCAGGCCGGCAACCCGGCCGTCAACTTCGGCAAGGTCACCATCAACGGCAAGTCCCAGTCCGTCGTGGGTCAGTTCACCGCGATGGCCGTCCAGGACTTCCGCGGCGGCACCCTCGGCTGGGACGTCTCGGCGACCCGTACGCCGTTCCTGAACGAGGTCACCGGACACGCCATGACCAAGGCGCAGATCGGCATCCAGCCGACCTGCAAGGTGACCAACCCGGACAGCCCGAGCGCCTGCACCGCCGGCGCCCCGGGTGCGATCTCCGACACCCCGATGAAGATCGCCTCCCAGAGCGCGGGCGGCGAGAACCTGACCGGTGGCGAGTTCGAGATCGGCGGCGCCGGAATGATCCAGCTCCCGCCGTTCATGTTCGCGGACACCTACCAGTCGGTCGTCACCTTCTCGATCGCCTGACCCGTACGGCCCCGCTCCAACCCGGGTGG
>NZ_JBSGXB010000328.1:0-8085 GCF_053609185.1 Streptomyces sp. NPDC054956
ATGAACGTCTTGCGGACACCGGCGGCCGCGGAACGGGCCAGCGTCAGCTGCTCGATCTCACCGATCGGGGAGTACGCCACGTTCTGGACGTAGTCCGTGGTGCCCGACAGGCCCTTGGCCAGGCCGTAGTTGTCGTAGCTCACCTGCAGGGTCTCGGCGGGCAGACCGCCGGCCGCGGGCGCGGACGTCGTGTTCAGGGTGCCGTCCAGCCGGTAGGTCACCGTCTGGTCGGTGGTGGCCGCGATGGCGCCCGAGGTGACGAGCGGGTCGTCGGACGGCAGGGACAGCCGGGTCGTCTCCGGACGCCCGAGGACGTCGTAGGCGATGACCGACTTGGTGTACGCCTTGCCGGTGAGACCGCCCTCGTAGCGCGTCGCGGAGGAAGGGGAACCCTTGCGCACCGTGTCGTACGTCCACGCCGCGAGCTTGTTGGCGTCGGACTTCGGGGACTTCCACAGGCCGGTCTTGCGGCCCGCCTCGTCGTAGGCGTACTCCAGGACCGTGTTGCGCGCGTCCTTCGTGGTCGCGATCTGGTCCAGGACCGTGTACGTGGTCGTACCGATCCCCTTGTCGGGGTCGGTGGTGGTGGCGCTCCGGCCGAAGAGGTCGTAGCCGTACGTCCACTTCGCGTTGTCGGGGCCGGTGACCGTGTCCTGCTTGCCGTCGACGGTGTAGGTGTGGCGCACGCTCGTGTACGCGGCGCCCGGCGCGGTACCTCCGTACGCCGGGTCGTTCGGCGTCGTCCCGCTGTACGTGCGGGTCTCCGTCGTCCGCCCGAGAGCGTCGGTGATCGTGCGCGTCGCGCTTCCGCCCTGGACCGCCGTGGTGGCGGTCGAGTCACCGGTGTAGCTGGTGGTGGTGGACTGCTTCTGCACCCCGTACACCAGCAGGCTGCTGGTCGTGGCGCGGCCCAGACCGTCGAAGACGGTCGCGGTCTGCTTGGGGGTGCTGCCGTACTCGGCGCGGGCGTAGACGCCCTCGGGCGCCTTGTCCTTGTCCCAGATGTCGGTGTACGTCTCGTAGGCCAGGCCACGGGAGTCGTAGCGGGTATCCGTCAGGACACGGCCGCCGTTCGGCGACGGCGCCTGGGTCTGCAGCGGACGCAGCAGCGCGTCGGCGATCGTGTAGATCGTCTTGTAGCTGCCGTCGGCGGCGAGGGTGCCGACCGAGGTCCACGGCTGCTTGCCGCGCTCCATCAGGTAGCCGTACTTGACGTTCGGGGTTTGGGACTGGCCGCGGTTGGGCAGCCAGGTGGCGGTCACCCGGCCGAGCGCGTCGTAGGTGTTGTACGTCGAGGCCATGTTCGCCTCGATGGAACGCACGATGGAACCGCGCAGGTCCGTGTACGTGTACGTCTTGTACTGCTGGCCGTTGGCGGCCAGCTTGGGCGCGGTGACCACGGTGACCTGCAGCGGGCCGTTCGCGGCGGGCGTGTAGCTGGTCGTCGTGGTGTTGCCGGCCGCGTCGGTAACGGTCAGCGGACGGCCGAGCTTGGCCGCCGCCGTGTCGTAGGTGGTCTTCGAGAGGGTCTGCCAGCCGGCGGCGCCGGCCGGGTTGCGGTCGGCGGTACCGACCGCCGCCGGATAGGCCTGGGCACGGCCGGTCCAGGTGGCCAGCCCCAGGGTCGGGGTCTGGTTCGCCGTCCAGGCGGTCGCGGCGGTGTCGTCGTACACCGTGGCCGTGTCGGACAGGACGTCGCCACGGGTCGCCGAGTTGGCGGGCAGGGTCAGCTTGTCGTCGGTGAGGGAGCACTCCGCACCGACCGTGCGGGTGCGGGAGACGAGGCCGGTGATGCCCTTGGCGTCGTTGCGGGCGTACCAGGTGCGCGTGCAGGTCTCGTCGCCGGTCTTGGCCGTGTCGCCGGACGACGAGGACTGCGTCTGCATGCCGTAGACGTCGTCGTACGCGGTGTCGGTCCGGGTCGTGCGCCAGGTGTTGGACGCGGTGAGGAACGTGTGGGCGTAGTCGGACGCCGCGTGGACGTAATGGGCCTTCGCGTTGCCGTACGACGCCTGCCTGCTCGCGGTCTCCTTGCTCCACGGGTCGCTCACCGAGACGGAGAGCGCGGTGGCGCCGTCATAGGTGATCTGCTGCCGCTGGAATCCTGAGTACTGGTCGTCGTCGTTGATGTCGGGGATCGTCAGGCCCGTCACCGGGACGGCCGCGATCGTGTTGGTGCGGGTGGCGGTCGTGCCCTTGCGCTTGTCGCCGCGCATGCCCTGCATGAAGACCTTCACGGTCTTCGAGCGGGTCTTGCCGAGGGCTCCGGTGTAGGCGGTGACCTTGCCGTAGCCCCGCCAGTCCGACCAGGTGCGCTCCTTTTCGGGGGTCAGCGGGTCCTCGTTGTGGTGCCAGCCCGGGTTCGCGTACTCGTAGGCGTTCTCGACGAGGTCGTTCTGGCCCGCCGGGTCGGCGATGGTGACGGCCATGACGTTGTACTTGTGGAACCAGTCGAGCTTGGGGTCACCGCCGTTGATCGGCCAGTACACCGGGTAGCAGGACAGCGAGTTGTCGTCCTCGGCCACCGGCATCTTCGTACCCCGTACGCACTCGGGGTTGGAGAGGGTGACCGTGGTGATCGCGCCCGTCTCGGCGGTGATCGTGTTGATGCGCGGGCGGTTGAGCGGGACGATGTTGTCCCCGTCCACGTCCACCCGGTTCGGCTTCATGTGGTAGGTGAAGTCCACCGGCGGAAGATCGACCGTACCGCCGTTCTTGCCCGTGCGCTTGATCGACTTCAGGACCAGGGACTGGTCGCTGGTGTCTCCGAGGTCGCCCGGGTCCAGGTACTCCTGGGTCAGGTCGAAGGTGTCCACCGGTGCGTAGTTGTCCGGCTCAAGGGCCGTGGACCAGGCGAAGGTGTTGATCGCCGTCATCCGCTTGCGCGTGAAGAAGTCCGGGGCGAGCGCCCGGCAGTCGGTGTTGGTCGCCTCGCACATGGCGTCGAAGGGGACGTCCGGCCAGTTGTCCGAGGTGTCCTTGTTCAGGGTGTCGCAGTTCGCGGCGAAGCAGCGCTCCTTGTAGTCGAAAGTGACCTTGTGGGAGGGCGTGCCGGTGAACAGCGTGTCCGCGCGCTGGCCGTAGCGGATCTCGTTCAGGTAACCGCCCCGGATGTAGGGGGCGAGCTTGGTCTTGTCCGCGTTCTTCGCGTAGTTGTTGGTCTCGGCCGTGTACCAGTAGCTGGCCGCGTTGCCGTGGACGTCCTGGACCAGGTCCACGTTCCAGCGCCAGGCCTGGGTCTCCGAACGAGAGCCGAAGGTCGAGCCCTTGGTGTAGCCCGGCTCGCCGGCGTCGTCGCCGAAGACGGGCGCGGTCCAAGTGGAGTTGGTGCGCTCGGAGCCGGCGCCGGGCAGCTTGTTCAGGCCGAAGGTGTAGGTGGTGCCGTCACCGGTGACCACCTTCCAGTACTCGCCGTCGTTGTCGCCGTTGTCGGCGCCGGTACCCCAGGTGACCTGGGAGGCGTCGTCGTCCTTCAGCCGCCACTTGCCGCTGGTGTCGTCCTTGACGAGCTCGCTGGACTTGCCGTTCAGGACGAGGGAGGCGTTCTCGTACTTCCAGCAGAGGTCGTTCTTGTCGGTCTGGCCGTCGTCGTCGCACGAGCCGTACTTGCGCTCGATGTACGAGGAGGTCAGGTCGAAGCCCTCGCCGACCTGCGAGCCCTGGTTGTTGGAGTT
The DNA here is from genome assembly GCF_053609185.1 of Streptomyces sp. NPDC054956. Lineage (NCBI taxonomy): Bacteria > Bacillati > Actinomycetota > Actinomycetes > Kitasatosporales > Streptomycetaceae > Streptomyces > Streptomyces sp. NPDC054956. Next base: position 3,675 of record NZ_JBSGXB010000328.1, read on the forward strand.
CGCGGTCCGGCCGTCGATGGCGCCGGTGCTGTACGAGAACGACAGCGAGGGCGAGGGCCCGGCCGCGGCGGGCGGGACCGCCACCGGATACGACCAGGTGAACGCACCGCCTGAACTCCCGGACTCCCAGCTGGAGGAAGCCGACAGCGGGGTCGCCGCGAAGTCGCCGCCGCCCTGCGGCGAGGCGGTTTCCGTCGCCATCACGGCGAAGACCGCCGGAGCCTGGCCAGGAGCCTTGGCCTTGCCGGCGGTCGGGGTCGGGGTTCCGGCCGAGAGCGTGGTGACGTCGGCCGTCACCGTGCGGTTCTTGATGTCGTTGGCCGAGCGCAGCGGGGTGGTCTTGCGGCACTCCGCCTTCTCGGGCGTCGTCAGCACACAGGCGGGCAGACTGACCAGCCCCAGCCGGGTGGACCAGCCACCACCGACCGCCGAGGCGAAGGACCCGTAGTCGACGGTGACTTGCGCCGGACCGTTGGCCGTGTTCGACGCGGTGAACAGCACACCGGTGATCCCGGCCTTCTCGGCCGCCTTCTGGTCGAGGACGTTGACGGTGGACTTCCCGCCGTCCGGGGCCTCCGCGGCGGGGGCCGCCGGCCCCTTGGGCACCGACGGGTTCAGCAGCGGGCTCTTGACCCGCGCCGTGGACCGTACGTCGACCAGCGGGCGCGAGCCCGACCGCGCGGCCGAGCCCTCCAGCGTGGCCGCCTTCGGCCAGTCGGCCTTGGCCTCCGCGCGGGCCCGGTCCGCCTGGACCTTGTTCTCGGCCTGGTTCTTCGCGACCTGCTCCCGGGCCGCCTTGGCGCCCTGGGCATTGACCGCCTTGACCTTGGCGTCCTTGTGCTTCGCGATCTTCGGGGCGCCGGGGAGGTCGGCGGCCTCCGCGACCGGGGTCATGACCCCCGGCACCGCGAGGGCCAGGGCCAATGCGGCTGCCAACGGCAGCCGGTGGCGGATTCCTCCGCCTGGTGAACGGCTGGACACAAATGCTCCATGAGGTAGGGGTTTTGGGTATGGGTGGGCCGTGGCCGCCCCTGCGGGGACGGCCACGGCAAGTCGTTGATCCGTTTCGGCTGGTCGGGGCTGTGCGGGCTGGCTGCCTGTGCTGTCGGCTACCTGTGCGGTCAGCCGGCCGAGCCGAAGACGATGTCGGAGATCTGCTGGGCGTCCTTGATCGCGCCGGACCAGAGGCGCATGCCCTTGATCTCGCCGGGCAGGAAGTTGCCCCACGCGCTGTCGGTGAAGCCCTTGCCCACGGCGAGCTCGCCGCTTCCGACGGTGGCCGTGTAGGCCTTGGGCTGGGCCTGGCCGGCCGCGCCCACGTAGAGAGTGATGGTGCCGTCCTGCGCGTTGTGGACACCGGTCACCTGGACGCCCGCGTTCACCTCGGCCGGGCCGTCACTGGCCACCTGGGTACCGGATCCGTCGGCCGTCAGGCGCCCGAAGAACCAGGTGCCCTCGACGAAGTCGAGCATCTTGGACGGGTCCCGCTCGTCGGGCTCCTGGCGGACACCCTTCTTCTCGAACCACAGGCCCCACGAGGAACCGGTGCCCGTCCGCTGTCCGATGACCTGGGCCTTGTAACCGTTGGGCTTGGCGAGGAGAGCGGTGTTGTCGAGCTTCGCCTCGGCCGTCACCGAGAACGAACCCGTGTCGTCGACGACCGGACCCGCGACGGTGGCCGCCTGCGTGGAGCCGTTCAGCTTCAGGGCACCTTCGTTGACCGTCGTACCGGTCGTCGCCGTCAAGGTGCGGCCGTTGCCGGAGGTGTCCGCGAAGGCCGGACCGGTCTGCGAGAGGTCCCACGCGCCGGCCAGGTCCAGGAACGGCTTGCCGGTCGCCGGGTCGACGAGGGAGGCGTCCTGCTTGACGGCGGCCTCGCTGAGCTCGTCCTGCCAGGCCTTGACCTCGTCCACACGGCCCGGAAGGAAGTCCGTCAAGGCACCGCGGTGCTTGATGGCGCCGAAGTTCATCGGCCCGGTGGTGGCGATCGGGTTGGTCACGGTCATCTGGCCCTCGACGTGCCCGTTGACGTACAGCTTCGCGATGTTCGTGGACTGGTTGTACGTGGCGGCGATGTGCGTCCACACTCCGGCCTGCGAAGTGGTCGTTCCGGTGACCCGGCCGATGGTCAGCTGGCCCTCGGTCGTGTCCTCCGTGGCCATCTGGAGCATCCACGGCTTGCCGGCCCACGCGGTGATCGCGACGCCGCTCATGTTCTGGCCCGCCTGACCGAACGCCGTGGCGTTCTTGTTCGTGCGGTCCAGGCGGACCCACCCGGCGACGGTGAAGGAGGAACGGGTGTCGATGACCGGCTTGGAGGTGGAGGCGAACTGGTCGGTTCCGGCGAGCTGGAGCGTGCGGTCCTCGTGCGCGGTGGGCGCCTGCACCCAGCCACGCCGGCCGTTCTCCGTGCGCAGGCTGCCCGCGGACAGGTCCGCGTTGTTCTGGAGGGAAGCGTTCGTGGTCGAGGTGTCGACGGCCTGGCCGGAGGCCTCGTCGAAGTTCCAGTAGCCGACCGGGCCGGGGCCCTCCTTGACGACGAAGTCGACGATCTTGGTGGCGCCCCAGCGGCCGAGGGAGTCCTTGGCCTTGACGCTCAGCTTCATCGTCCCGGAGAGCGGCGGGGTGATCGAGACGGTCGGCTTGGCGCCGGCGATCTCGGTCCACGCGGTGTCCGTGGACAGCTTGTACTGGTAGGCCGCGTTCGTGTCGCCCGTAGCCGGACCGAGGGTCAACTGACCCGCCTGGCCGGGCTTGCCGGCCGACGCGCAGGCGGTGCTGGTGCACTCGCTGTACGGCGTACCGAAGGTGACCACCGGCGCCTTGGGGGCGCTGGAGTCGACCTTGAAGTAGCAGTCCGCGCTGGGGGCGCTGGTGCGCTCGTGGCCGTCGGCGTACGAGCGGGTCCAGGTCCGGAAGCGGTACTGGGCGCCGTCGGTCAGCGTGGCGGGCGGGTCACTGGTGACCTTGACGTTGTCCCCCACGAATCCCGTGGAGGGCCGGCTGATGTAGTCGGCGTCGCCCGCGTTGGCCTTGACCGGGGTCCAGGTTCCGTTGGTCTCCTTCTTCTCGGTCTGCATGAGGATCCGCTCCTGGACGCCGGCCTCGCCGCCCCAGACGGTCTCGGTGATCGCCCTCATGGCCGGCGTCGGGTCGGAGACGATCGACGGCTTGGTCGAGTCGTTCGAGCAGATCTCGCCCGAGCCTGCGACGAGGCCCACGTAGATGGGGGTGTTGGGCTTCCCGATGTAGTCGACGGACAGGACCGCGTCGTTACGGAATCGCTTCCACGAGGCGGTGTCCCCCTCGTCCTCCGCGCGCAGCTCCAGGTTCAGCCGGTTGTACTTGCCGTTGGCGAAGTCGCGCACGGTCGGGGTGAGGTTCTCGTCCGGCTCGTCGGGAAGGTTGTCCGCGAACTCCACCGGCGCTGCGGGGGAGTTGGGGTCGCAGGCGGAGCCGCGGCCGGCGGACAGCCAGCGGTCGCCCATCAGGTCCGCGTAGTTGGGCTTGTTGCCCCACTTCGTCGACGAGGAGATCTCCCCGTCCATGCGGACCAGCCACACATTGCGCACCGAGCACTGGAACGCCCACGGCTCGGTGATCCGGAACCGGGCCGTCAGGACCTCCTTGCCACGGAGCTTGTTCGGGGAGAACTCGAAGTACAGGCGCTGCACGTAGCCCGGGCCGCAGTAGTAGCCGCCCCAGGAGCCGCACTCGCCCATGCCCTTGCCCTGGCCGTCACTGCCGTTGTCCCAGTCCCAGAACGAGACACCGTCGTTGCGGAGCGCCGTGTGCTCCGTACCGTCGTCGAGTGCCACGGAAGGGTCGATGTAGAGGGGGAACGCGGCCGGGTCGCTCTGCTCGAGCAGCGCGGCATCCGGTACGACGGCCAGCTTGTCCTTGGCGACGTGCACGGGCATGTTCTTCGCCTGCGAACCGGGAACCGGACCGTCGGCGGGACGAGCGGAGGGCTCAGCGCCCACGGGAGGCTTCGGCAGCGCGCCACCCTCCACCTTCGCGGCGGCGGCCTTCTCCTTCGCCGACAACTCCGCGACCGGCGCGGAGACGCCCTTGGAGTCCCACATCAGCGCCGGAGGAGCCTTGAACACGGGCACACCGTTGGCGTCCGTAGCCGAAAGCCCGCCGTCCTTCGCCGTGTTGAGCTCGACGTCCTTCGCCTTCAGGTCGAACTCGACGCGCTGGAGCTTCGGGTTCTTCGCCGCCTCCGGCGTCTTCACCACGAGAACCTCGCGGTAGCCCTTCAGCGTGGCCGTCATCCGCAGGTCCACGCCCGGAAGGACCTCCGGATAGACGGCGCTGTCACCGTCGATGACCGGCTTGGGCAGCGGACCGCCCTGCCAGCCCAGCGTCATGGACCGCCCGTCACGCTGAATGGTCACCAGCTGCGAGG
>NZ_JBSGXB010000329.1:0-8018 GCF_053609185.1 Streptomyces sp. NPDC054956
TGTCCAATCGCGGTTTACAACAAGTTGTGGCTTCCGTTGTGCGCCTGGAGCGCGTCCTTGCGGTACACCATCGGATTGAGGTCGAGGTGAGGCATGCCGGAGTAGAGGTGCTCGTGGCTGAGCGGGTTGGGTCGGGGCGGATCGTACTTGGTGATCAGGGCTGCGACTTCCTTTTCGACCTCCTCGCTCTCCGAGCATCCCCGCTCCAGTTCGCCCTCGATACCGCAGAGGATGCGGCCCGAAGCGCCAGAGGTGATCTTGGGATCGCGCAGCCTCGCCACCATGGCTTTGTAGTAGTAGTCCGGGAACTCGTCGAACACGAGGGCCTGGGTGCGCTCGCCGGCGGCGAAGGTGACTGGCCAGGTGGTGCGCTTGGTGTACGGGCCGCCGGGGTTGGTGACGTCACCGTGGAGGTCCAGGTGGAGTGTGGTGCTACACCCGGATTCGACGCTGCTCCCCCGCGGGTTAATCAACTGCTTCGCGTTGAACCGGTGCTTGTACGTCCTGTATCCGGTGCGGTCGCCACCGCCCCTCTCCCATACCGGATCCATCGTGACGGATCCGGCGGTCTGGGAGGTCACCCGCATGCCCTCACGGGCGATCACGATGAGAATCTTCTTCTCTTTGGCCCAGCGCAGTACACGCAGACTCAGGACGGTGACGTCTTCCTGCTTCTCCGGACCGTCGTACTCAGTTGTCGGCACAGCTCACGTTCCCTGGGTGACGCGGAAGGCGGTCGGACGGATGCTCACGATGACTCCATCAGTTCGGGGGACCCGTACAGACCACCGTGCGGCATTGCAACTCGCCGCCCATTGCGCTGTCCGTGGGCGTGGCCGCCCCGAGGCCGAGGTCCTCCGCTCGGTGTTGCTACTTCTCATTGACGTTCGTGGGCATCTCGACTGAGAACCGATGCCAGGAATCACCGACATACGCTCTCCTCTCTCACCAACGCAGCCACTCCGGACTCTTTCCACAGGCGGAAGCACCCAAGCTCCATCGTCATGAGCAACGACAACCATGCAGGGTGGGCCCTGCTGCGCGAGAAGCTCCTCGACGGACTGCAGCACGCGGAACGCGCCCTGTTCACCCGTCCCGCGCCGAAATCCGCGAACACCCAGATGAAATACCTCCGCACGCGCGCAGGCTCCGCGAAGTCCCTGGCGGAGCGCCTGGGCGTCTCCCGCAAGACGGTGGACCGCTACCTCTCCGGAGCCACGAAGAAGCCGAACAAGCGCCTCCAGGCCGCCTTGCAGCAGGAGACCGAGGCGGAGTGGCAACCTCAGGTCAGAGCCCAAGCGCTGCAGCGTGCCGCCACGTCATCGGGGCTCGTCATCTCGATCACCGCCTACTTCGCACTCGGCCCCGCGGGCACCTCGGACGCCGGTCGGAGGCGTGACATCACCGTCGCCGTCGCGCCGTCTCACGCCAAGGCGATCATCGAAGCCAGGGACACCGGAGCGACGGACAACGACCTGCACGACCTCGTCGCAGAGGCGATAGCGGACGCCTATTTCCGTATCGGAGGGGGTGGCCGCGCTGGCCTGAAGGTGCAAATCGTGAACGCCGAGCGGCTCCATATCGCGTTTTAGGCACCACGAATTCCATGCTGCTATAAACCTGGGTGGACACGCCGCCGCCCAGTCAGCGGCGGGCTCCCCTTTCCTTTCTCCTCGTGAAAGTGAGGCCGTGATGAGCACGACCGATGGCTGGCGGCGGCGCCGTGTTCCCGGGGCCCGCACCCAGGTCCAGGTCCCGCGCGCACCCATCGACCCGGCGAGGGTCGGGCGATCCTCGATCCGGCGCCGCGCCCGGGGCATGACGTACGGCGAGGCCGTCCAGGCGCTCGCCGACGCCGAGCTGGACGCGCACCTGGACCGCCGGCACGAAGAGGCGGCCGACGACGGCGGCCGACGCGCGGCCGAGCTCGCCGAGTGGGAGCGCATCGGCCGGCTCCTCGCGGTGACCGGCGGCCCGTACGACCCCGACGACGATGCGGCCGTCCAGGAGGAGCTCGCCGCCGAGGCCGCGGCCCGCGCCGCCCGGGAAGCCGAGCAGCGCGAAGCGGCCCGGGTCTCCGATCGCGCCGACCAGCTCCAGGCACTGCGCGACCGCGGTGTCCTTGAGGAGACCGATCCCCGCGAAGGCGACGAAGCTGTCCGCGCCGAGCTCACCCGCAGGGCCGGCTCGTACATCCAGCAGGACGTCGACACCTGGCTCGCCGTCGCCCTTGCCACCCACCGCGGCCACTACGTCGACCCAGCCGCCCGAGAGGCGGCCGCCACGCTGCTGCCCCCGCCGGTCCTCGCCCAGGCCGGCCTGCTCTCAGCGCTCACCCACCTCGTCCCAGGCGCCGACACCGCCGAGCTGGGCTTCGCGGCCCGTCTTACCGCCGCCGCCCCCGAAGCCGCCGCCGACCTCGCCGCCTTCCTCACCCGAGCCGCCCGCTCTGCGGCAAGCCGGGGATGAGCCACGGCCAGGAGCGCGAGTTCGTCGCCGCCGCCCGGGCCGGTGGCATGCCGGCCTCCAGCCCGTGCCCGTCCAGAACTGTGGCTCCCGGTCTGGCCGTCACACCCCTGACCAATTACTCAACGTCACGGCAGGGCGTCCCGCCCCCTGTCACGCTGCCTGTCACGCCCGCCGGACAGTCGCGTGACAGCACCCATCACAATGTCCGCATTTGCATCATTCAGGGTGCCGGATTGGGCCTCCACCCCCGCCCCTGGGGCCGTTTCGGCGTGACAGCGTGACAGCGTGACACCCCATCCGACAGCAAAACTGGTTCGTCACACTCCGCGATCGAATTGTCCCGTGTCATCGATTGTTGAGCGTGTGTCATCGAAGACTGCACACTTGCTCGCCGTGCCGCTGCTGACACGGCTGGGGCCGAATCAGCGGCGGCACGACCCTGGTCTCACCCGGCGGCGGCGGGGGAGCGGTCGCTGAAGGTCCGCTCTGTGCTGATATGGATGTTCATCTCAGCGGGCGTGTCGCCTTCGGCGGCGTACAGCGACACCTGTGCGGTGAACTTCGCCCTCGGCAGGGGGGCCGGCATGCCCCAGGTGTAGCGCAGTTCGATGTCCCCCTTCGGGATGGGGTTGCTGAAGGCCGGCGAGGTCAGGGAGAAAGCCCCGTCCGTCTTCGCCAGTTCCTCGAACAGGTCGTAGCGTTGGTCGGCGAGCTTGGTCCGGCCATGCTTGATCACGACCACCACATAAGCACCCTTGGCGACATCGGTGTCGGCGGTCACCTTGATGGCGAACGTCGGCGTCGTCTTCTCATCGATGGCGTCCGGAATCGCCGTGACGCTCATGATTTCCAGCGTGCTTGGCTCGTAGCTGCTGATCTCCCAGCTCCATGAAGTCATGCACAGAGTGTAGTCGCCCACATGCGGTGCGTGCCTATGGGGATCGGATCCTGCCTGGGGTCCTGGGCACCCCTGAAGCTTCGGTGGCACAGGCGAGTGTCCGCCAAAGTCCGATGACACACGCTCAAGAATCGATGACACAGGACACGAATCGAAGTTCGCGACTTCCAGATGAACCCCTCCTGGCAATCCTCTACTAGCAGTAGAGTCGGAGGATGGCAGACGAAACGAGCATCAAGGTCAGCGCCGCGACACGCGACCGCCTCGCCGTGCTGGCGGCCGAGAACAACACCACAATCCGCAACCTGGTCGAGGCCCTCGCCGAGAGCCGGCCCACCCAGTCCGAGTTCGAGGAGCGCGCCGCCCAGGCCCGCGCCGAGCTCGCCTCCATCCTGGGCACGGCACCCAGCGCGGAGGCCGAGACGAAGGCCCGGGGCCTCCTGGAGCGTCTGGGCGCGAGCCAGGACTCGGCGGCCGCGTAGTGGCGGCTATCGCCGTCGTCCTGGACCACACGGCCGCCACCGCCCTGCACGACCCCAAGGACCCCTTCAACGAGGCCGTCGCCGCGTTCTACGTCCAAGCCTCCGGCGGCCTCGGCACCCTCTACGCCCCGGTGCTCTCCCTCACCGCCGGCGACACCGAGCGTCCCGGCCTGCTGGCCTACGTCCACGGCCTGCGGTTCATCGAGATCGAGCCGTTCGACACCGCGGCCGCGCTCGCCGCCACCGAGCTCCTGCACGCGGGACACTCCTGGGCGGCCGTCCACGCGATCCACGCCGCGCGGCCCTCCGCCGACTTCCCCGCCGGCCGCTACCTGCTGACCCTGACCCCCGAGACGTACGAGGGCACCGGCGTTCAGGCCGTCCACCCCGGCCAGTAGCCCAGCACACCGCAGTACGGGCCCTGGCCGCCCGCTGATCCACAAAGCCGCTGTGCGGCCCTCTGGACGCTTCTCCCGCCCCCTGGAGCCCCTGGGCGCCCTCCGGGGCCGTGAGTCGCTCAACGGGGCGCACAGCGCTGTTTGGGGCTCCGTAGGTCGATGCGGCCGGGGAGGGAGTGTTCGTGCCGCACACGCCCGACGGGTCCGTTCCGATGGGGATCTGACTACTCCCGCAGCGCGAGCTTCGCTCTCAGGGGGAGAGATATCTACCCGCACATAACCGCTATAGGTACTACCTACTAATGGGGTGCAAGGCCGGTACCGCACGGGGTGCTGGTGGAGGCTCCGGGGCAGCAGCCGGCCGGTGACGGAGACAGGGACGGGGACCACCTTCGCTACACCGTGCAGCGTCTTGCACCCTTCACAGCCCGGACTGCAGCAGAAGGCGTGCTGCACGGGCTGCTGCCCTGGTGGCGAAGGGTGCAAGACGCTGCTGCTCGGGTGCCGGAGAGCGATGACATTCGGGAGGCCGGCCCCAGACGGCACAAGGGTGCTGCTCGGGTAGCGGGCCCTGCTGCACAGAGCAGCGGTGCCGTGCAGCAAACGATCGTTCGGCTGCTGCACGGCCGTGGGGATCCCTACCGTGCTGACATGACACCGCAGACGCCGCTCGTTTTCGTTCCTCGGCGCCCGAGCATGCTGGTGCTCGACAGCACGGATTACCAGCTGCGCGCCGATCGGGTCGCCCGCTCCATGACGCCCCTTTTGGTCGAAAAGGTCTTGAAGGCGAAGCGGATCGTCGACCGGGAGCGGTCGAGCCGCTGTCGAGCTTGCAGCAACGGCACAATCGACGGTGTGCCCGCGTGCTTCCGCCATATGACTGCCGACGAGCTGGAGGCGGCGGAGCTGCTGCTCCGCTGGACACAAGTGGTGGTCGATCGGTGGTTACCTCACCTGGCACCGGTGTGCTGGTTCTGGCCGTGCCCCGACCACGCTGCAAAATTGGGGTCTGACCAGCTCACCGCGATGTTCGCCTGGCAGCAAGGCCGCTGTGCGATCTGTGGCCAAAGAGGGCAACGGGGTGGAACCCGCTCGGATTCCCTTGTCCTCGATCATGACCACGAAGACGGCTGGGCCCGAGGGTTCCTCTGTCACCCGTGCAACAAGCGTGAGAGTTTACCGAGACCCGGAGACGGGCGGTTCGCGAACTACCGCCGCCGCCCTCCAGCGGTCATGCTCGGGATCTCCCTCCGATACTCCGAAGCCGTTCAGCTTCGAGTGCCGACACCGCGTCGTCGGACAGCGCCCTCTCCGATCGAATCCCTTCGGACCCTGGGGAAGATCCGCCGGCTGGTGCCCGATCTCGAGGCACAGCTGCCCACCGTGTCCGAATCGCCGAAGACCCAGAAGCGCGTGGTTGAGGAGATCCATCGAATGCTGCAGACCGTGGTGCCCGCACTTCTGGAGGCCGTTCAGCGACCCCACAGCCCGCAGGAGGGGCCGGACCGAGCGGCACTGGCTGACTGGCTGCAGCAGTTCCCGCCCCCGCGCGAACCCTGATGAGCGGCCGACGAAAGCGGCGCTGCTCCCTCGTCACGAGGGAGCAGCGCCGCTTCGGCGTGGAAAGCCGGCCTACCCGGCGGCCCGGACTGCCCTTAGGGGCACCTGGGGCTGACGCTTCGGCGGGGCCGTCTCATACAGGGGGGCCGTGATCTCGGGCAGGTCGCCGGTGGCGATGCGCTCAGAGGCGTCCTCGATCGCCTCCTCCAGCTCCTCCTGGGAGGCGTAGGAGGCGACGTACGGGTGGAGGTAGTACGTGCGGTACTTGCGGTCCTCGGGCCGCAACACCAGGTTCCGGCTCTCCAGCAGCGCCATGGCGGTGTTCGCGGAGTTACGGGACAGGCCCACGCGGGCCCCCAGCTCGGCCTGGGAGGCGTTCACCTCACCGCCGGGCTCCTGGCGCTCGATGAGGACGCTCAGCAGTTCCATCGCCGCCTTGGTGAGGTCCAGCCGGTACAGCATTCCGAAACCGGCGCTCGCCTGGATCAGCATGCCTGCCCCTTCTTGTCGACACCCTCATCGTCCCCGTCTTCGGACCCGAGTTCCAGCTGCACGCTACGCGGCGCCGGCGGGGGCTTCACTTCGGGGAAGGCGCCTTCCGCTGCACCGTTGCGCAGCGCCTCCAGGACTTCCTGCTGTACGTCGCCGTTGCCCTCGAAGCCGAGGAGCGGGTTGACGAAGATCAGGCCGGTGTCGACGCGCTGGAGCATGTGCCACTCCTCCAGCCGCCCGAGCGCCCGGGTGACGTTCGACCGCTCCACACCCAGCTTGTCCGCGATCTTCTTGTGCGTGGCCTTCAGCCATCCCTCACGCTGGCGGCCGATGCACCACAGCAGGACCGCGGACTGGATCGGCGACATGCCGTGCTGCGCGATCAGGACGGCCAGGACGTCGGCGAGGAAGTCGTTGGAGACCACGCTGTAGCCGGACTCGCCGTACATCTCGTGGGGCGCCCGGTACGTATACCGGACCTTGACGTCCATCTGCTGCACCGGTCGCTTGCGCGTCGGCGGCTTGATGTCCTGCCCCAGCCTGGAGGACAGGGTCTCGCGGAAGGCGCTGTCACTGCCCGGTTGAACGGCGGCGATCCGGCCCTTGCTGCGGCCGGAGGCAGGGCGCTTTGGCTGGGGGGCCATCGACGGTCGTCCTGTTCCTTGGATCTTGGCGGTCGCGACGGACCCTAGCAGTTGTCCAACCAGGGTTGGCAGATTTGTACATGCTGGCGTGGCGCTCTGGTGTCGACGCCGACACATCGGATCTGATGCTTGCCTTCTCGAAACGCGCCCCCACCAGCAACGATGCCCAGTTGTACAAGCCAGCTTGGCGGATCTGGGTGTCGGTGTGGCACCACCAACACATTTCCGCAGGTCAATGTGTCAGCGCCGACACATGCCCTCTCAGAAAACCGCAGGTCAGGGGCCCTTTCTGGCAGCGGCCCTCTTTTCCTTAAGACGCACGCGCGCGCGAAGCTGTGGAACCCAGGGCCTCGCGTACCCGCGAGGGGAGCCGGCCTCCTGCTGGGGCGCAAGCGGGCCTGTCTCTGGACCACCCGCACCGGACCGGCTCTCGGGACCGTGGTGGCCCTCAGGTGCCCTCTGCTTTATTTGGCAAAGCCGGAGTCTCACCCCAATTCACAGTCGCTTAATCCATCCGATCCAATACCGATGATTTCATCAAAGCTGTCTGGATACGAGAATGGGCCCTACCCTTCTCTCCATCTGGCCTTTTTTCATCTCCGGATTGCATGTCGGCAAGTGGGTCGATCGCCGGGTGTAGTCTATTCCAGAATCAATCTATCTCTCAGTTTGACGCACCACACTGCGACGCGCGGAGTTTCCTCCCTTTCCTCTGGAGGGTCGACCCCCATGTTCCGGCTCGTTTCCCGACGGCCCGTCACCTCCTCTCCTCTTGCTGCCGCTTGAACCTGATCCCCGTCCGGCCTGATGGCTGATCTACTGCCCGCCTGGTCCGTGCCCGTGCGGAGCGCGGGCGGTGGCTGGAGCGGAGCGGAGGCCACGGGTCGGCCGGAGGCCGGCCCCCGGGGGGGCCGAAGGCCCCCCGGCTCCACTGCAGTTGGCGGGGTCGCGGAGCGGGCCCGCCGGGCGGTGAGCGGAGCGAGCCGCCTCCGCTCACGCGGAGCGGGAGCGGAGGGAGGGGCGGAGCCCCGGTCTCTTATACACAAATCCGAGCCCACCAGACACCTATGGATCT
>NZ_JBSGXB010000330.1:0-7888 GCF_053609185.1 Streptomyces sp. NPDC054956
GCTATGCGGCCGGCCCGGTCCTTTTCCGTCCTCGGGGCTCAGTTCGCCCCGGCCCGGCCCGGCGCGGCGTCCGGCGCCGGCCCGCCCACAGGAACGCGGCGAGTCCCAGCAGGGCCGCGCCCGCGACCGCCAGGCCCGGGACAAGGCCCGGAGGGCGGAACGAGCAGCTGAGGGTGGTGGTGCGGCCGTCCAACGGGGCCGCGACCAGCCCCAGGTGCGCGGCGGCCGGGCGGCCGTCGCAGGTCCAGCCCGCGATGGCCGGGGCCGCGAGGACCGCCGTACCCGTGCTGCCCTCGGGGAGCGTGGCCCGGATGCCGGAGGAGCCGACCCGCACGGACACCGCCGCCGACGCCCGCAGGGCGGCGACCGCCGCCGTCAGCCGGGGCCGGTCCAGGCAGGACAACTGCCAGTGCGCCGGGGCTCCCTGGTCGAAGACCAGCGCCGAGGCCGGCCCGCGCGAGACGCCCATGGGCTGCAGGGCGGCCCTGTTGCGCGGAGGCGTCGCGTTCAGCCGGAAGGCCGGGCCGTCCGCGAGGCGGGCCGTGGAGTTGTACTCCGGGGCCCACAGGAAGGCCTCCGTGCCCGCGCGGCAGACGCCGGGGGAGAGCGGATCCTCGTAGACCCGTGCGCCCAGCAGGAGTTCCTGGTTGGCGAAGGGCGAGGCCCCGTACGAGAGGGACGGACCCGGCGGACGGACGGTGACCAGCGGAGGGACCTCCGCGCGGGCGATCGTCCCGTCGGGCCGCAGCCGCGCGCCGACCGCGAAGACGGCGTCCGTCACCGGGTTGTCGAGGCTCTGCACGTTGCGCCCGCGCGAGGTCCAGCCCGCCCCGAGCGCCGCCATGGTCCGGGTGAACAGGTCCGGGGTGTGGCTGCTGTAGTACGCGCCGCCCTCCCCGCCCAGCAGCATCGGGTCGTTGCCCGTCAGCGCGGGCCGCCCCGCGTCCGTGCGGTACGCGGGCCAGCCCTCGGCGCCCGCCAGCGCCTCGGAGCGCGCGCTGTGGGCCGCGCCCCACGCGGGGTAGTCGTCCAGGCCCGCCAGTTTGCCCTTCTCGCCGAAGGCGGTCGTCGCCGCCGCCTGGGCGAGCAGGACCAGCGCCAGCACCCCGGCCGCCGGCAGGACCAGGCGCCGGTGGCGCAGCGCCCACCAGGCCGCGCCGGACAGGGCCAGGCCCGCGACGAACAGCGCGAGGCCCCACCGGGTCGCCAGGGTGCTGCCGCGCGCCGCCAGTACGGCGGCCGCCAGCACCGCGGCCCCGCCCGCGAGCGCCCGGGGCTCAGGCAGGCCCTGCGCGAGGGCGGCCCAGGCGGCGATCACGGCGATCCCGGCCAGGACGAAGGTCTGCCGGTACGGGCTCCCGTTCGGCGTCGCGAAGAGGTGCCAGGCCAGGTGCGTCGGCGCCCACTGGAAGGACAGCAGCACCGCCGTCACCAGCCCCGCCCAGCACAGCCGGGTCCGTACCGGCACGGCCCGGTGGAACGGCAGGGCCGCCACCAGCAGCAGGGTTCCGGTGCCGATGAACAGGGCGGGCGAGGAGAAGGAGTACGTGGCGGGCAGCAGCCGTGCCAGGAGGTCCTGCGCCGGCACCGGCCGGAACGGCCTGAACCACCCCGGGTAGGCCTGCTTCGAACTGAGGAAGAGGGGGACGAGGACCGGCGCCGACAGGGCGATGCCCAGCAGCGTCGTCAGCGCGGCCCGCGCCAGGACCCGTACGGTCTCGCGCGGTGCCTCGTACGTCAGCACCACCCGTACCAGCAGCACCAGTACGGCGCCCAGCGTCGCCATGTAGGCGGTGTAGAAGTTCGCTGTCCAGCACAGGGCCACCACCACGGCGGCCGCGGCCGGGCGCCGGGAGCGCAGCGCCCATTCACCCGTCAGACACAGGAGCGGAAAGGCGATCAGCCCGTCCAGCCACATCGGGTTGTACGAGGCCTCGATCACCGACCAGCCGCACAGCGCGTACGAGGCCCCGAGCAGGCCCGCCGCCCACCACGGGCCGCGCCGCTGGGTGCGCAGCAGCCAGGCCATTGCCGCCGCCGCGGCCGCCGTCTTGAGCACGGTGACCACGTACACCGCGAGGTCTATGTCCTGGCGCGGGAAGAGCGCCACCAGCACCGCGAACGGGCTGGTCAGGTAGGTCCCGAAGTCGGGCAGGAAGCTGGTCCCGTAGCCGGACTGCCAGTTCAGCAGCAGTCCGCCCTCGGCGCGCCCGTGCAGCAGGTCCCACAGGTGCGCGTGGAAGGGCACGAACTGGTTGCCGAGGTCGTTGACGCTGCGGTGGCGCGAGCCGTAGGGGAAGACGCGGGCGACCGCGTCCCCGGCGCACACGGCCACCGCCGTGATCAGGGCGGCGAACGCCGAGCCGGAGAGACCGGGGCGGCGCGCGGAGCGGTGCGGTGTCGACATGGTGGGCCGACCTTGGCACCGCCGCCGGTCCGCGGGATGGCCGCCGGATGGCGCCGACACGAACAGCACAGCACCCCAACACCCCCGGAATCGTTGGTCGAACCGGTGGCTCTGGTCACCCTGACTGCATAACATCGATCATCGCACGGCCCTTGTGCACCGACGCACAATCTCCCGGCCCTGGAGGCTCCTTTGCACCGTCGCACAGCGCTCTCCGTCTCCGCCGTCCTGCTCCTGGCGGCCCCCCTGCTGTCCGCGTGCTCGGGCGAAGCCCGCCCCGGCACCGCGGCCGTGGTCGGCGGCGAACGGATCACCACCTCCGCGGTCCAGGCCCAGGTGAAGGACGTCCGCACCGCCCAGAACCGCTCCGAACACTCCGCCGAGCTGATCGCGGCCATCCCGCAGCTGGACCGGGTCAAGCTCAGCTCGATGATCCAGAGCCGGATCCTCGACCGGATGGCCGAGGACGCCGGGATCACCGTCACCACCAAGGAGCTGGAGACGGAGCGCGAGGCCTACGACCAGAACAACGGCGGGGCCAAGGCCTTCGAGGCGGCCGTCCTGCAGAAGGCCGCCATGGCCCCCGACCAGATCGAGCGGTGGGTGCGCGACCAGGTGCTCTTCACCAAGCTCAACGCCAAGTACGGCGAGGGCAAGCTCGCCGAGCCCGCCTCGAAGGCCGCCGCGAAGCTCGGCATCGAGGTCAACCCGCGCTACGGCTCCTGGGACCCCCAGCGGGTCACCCTCGGCGACGGCGAGACCCCCTGGATCACCCAGGTCACCCGGCCCGAGCAGCCCCCGGCCGGAGCCTAGGAGGCACGCGCGGGGAGCCCCGCACGGGGAGGTAGGTTCGGAGGGTGACTGACGACGTTCCCTCCGAGCCCACCGGCCGCATCGTCCTGCTGACCACCAGCCACCGGGTCGCCCCCGGCGTGCTGTCCTGGCCCGCCTGGCAGACCCTGCACGCCGCGGACCGGGTGCTGTGCGCCGACCCCGGTCACGTGCAGCTGCCGTACCTGCGCGAGGCGGGCGTCACCGTCTCCCACGAGGCCCCCGACGCTCAGGGGCTGATCGAGGAGTGCGCCGGCGGGCGCACGGTCGTGGTCCTGCTGAGCGGCGAGGGCGACCGGCGGCTCACCGACGGGCTGGCCCGCTTCGCCGGCTCCGGCCGGGTCGCCATGCCGGACCTGGAACTGCTGCCGGGCTCGTACGACCTTCCGGGCGCGCGGCTGCTCGACCTCGTCCAGGTGATGGACCGGGTCCGCCGTGAATGCCCCTGGACCTCGAAGCAGACGAACGAGGGACTGGCGAAGTACGCGATCGAGGAGGCGTACGAGCTGGTCGAGGCCATCGAGGCCGGGGACCGTGACGAACTGCGCGAGGAGCTCGGCGACGTCCTGCTCCAGGTGGTGTTCCACGCGCGCATCGCGGAGGAGGGCGGTCCTGGGGAGGAGGACGAGCCGTTCTCCATCGACGACGTGGCCGGAGCCCTCGTCGAGAAGCTGATCCACCGCCACCCGCACGTCTTCGGCGACGCCACGGCGGAAACGCCGGAGGACGTGCACGCGCACTGGCAGCGCACCAAGCAGGTGGAGAAGCAGCGGGAGTCCGTGACCGACGGGATTCCGCTCGGCCAGCCGGCGCTCGCTCTCGCGGCCAAGCTGGCGGGTCGTGCCCGTGCGGGGGCCGTGCCCGTGGAGCTGCCCCGCGGCGAGGGCGTCGGATACGAACTGCTGGAACTGGCGGCACGCGCCGAGGCGGCGGGCACCGACCCCGAGACCGCGCTGCGCGCGGCGGCCCGGGTCTACCGGGACGCGATCCGTGCGGCCGAGGGCGTCGGCGAATAGCCCCCAGCTGCGGTTCACGTCCTGCGGGTGTTCCCGGGTGCGGTGCTCCCGGCCTGGAACTCCCGGTCCATCGCTCCCGGTCTAGTACGCCCGGGGCGCGCGGCCCGACGGGTTGTACCAGTGGGGGTCGGGGCGGTTCAGGAACCACTCCCCGAAGCCCAGCGGCCGGCCGTTCGGCCCGTGGCCCTTGCCACTGGCAGGTACGGAGTCGTAGAAGATCCGGCCGTGAGTGGCGCCGAGTTCCTCCAGGAGGTACGAGGTCTCCTCGATGAACTGCGGCGGTCCGCTCAGGTAGACGTCCTGGTCGGGCCAGAGCCCGCGGTTGCTGAGCGCGGTCGCCAGCCGGTCGGTGGCCTGGTTGCGGTGCTGCCCGGGTGCCGGCGTGATGTAGGTGACGCTCAGCCAGTCCAGGGCGGCCGCGTACTGGTCGATGAGCGGGCGGTCGTAGAGGTGCGCGGCGTCCCGTGCGACCACGAAGAGCCGTACGTCCTGATCGGGAGGGTGCTCCGCCAGGTCCTCGAGCATCGCGCGGATCGGCGCCCAGCCGGTGCCGGCGGCTATGAAGCTGACCGGGCGGTCCTCGCGCCGGAAGGTCATCTGCCCGCCGGCCGCGGCGAGCCTGAGCACGTCCCCCGGCTGCGCCTCGCGGACCAGGGAGGTGCTGAGGCGGCCGCGGTCGATCCGGCTGACGTGCAGGTCGACCGTTCCGTCGGCGCGGGGCGCGTTGCCGATGGAGTAGGTGCGCCAGGTCGTCGGGACCCGCTCGCTGCTCACGCTCGTGTACTGCCCGGGCAGATGCGGGAAGGGGGCGTGCGGGCGCAGGGTCAGGACGCCTATGTCCTCGCCGTAGAGCAGGTGGCGCACGATCTCCGCGTCCCACCAGGGCGGCTCCTCGCTGGAGGTGGCTCCGGCCATCATCGCGTCGGCGATCACCTGGTAGGCCTCGCTCCAGGCCTTCTCCACCGTCGGGGTCCAGGCGTCCCCGGAGGCCTCGGCGAGCGCGGCCAGCAGGCTGGAGCCGACGGCCGCGTAGTGCTCGGGGCCCGCCATGAACTTGCGGTGGTCGCGTCCCAGGTCGCGTAGATAGGGGAGGAGCGTCTCGTTCTCCAGATGGGCGATCACATGGGTGAGCGCGGCGAAGAGCCGGTCCCGCTGCCGTTCCATGTCCTCGAAGGAGGCCGGGAAGAGCTCACGGACTCCGGGGTTGTGCCAGAAGAGGTGGGAGTAGAAGAACTTGACCGCGTGCTCGGCCCGTCTCTCCACCACCGCGAAGCTGCTTTTCAAGATCCTCACATCCACAAAACCGAAAGTAGGAATGCCGGGGAACGTGAGGTCAAGCCAGGGCTTATCTACGGACAGCCGCGACGAACCGCCCATATGGGGCGACGGGTGACGGGCGGGATGCGGTCCGTGCACCGCACCGAGCCCTCAGGGGGCTTCCGTCGCGGCCGGGCGCCGGGAGCCGGGACTCGGGGTGAAGCGGACCGGTAGGGTCCGCAGCCCCCGCATGATGAGACCACCCCGCCAGCGGAGCTCCGAGGGATCTGCGGCGAGTTCCAGGTCGGGCAGCCGGGTCAGCAGTGCGGCGAGGGCCGTCTGGCCCTCCAGGCGGGCCAGAGGGGCTCCGAGGCAGTAGTGGATGCCGTGGCCGTACCCGAGGTGCTGGTTGTCGCTCCTGGACAGGTCGAGACTGTTCGGATCGGTGAACCGTTCCGGGTCGCGGTCGGCGGCGGCGAGGACGACGAGGACGGGGTCACCGGCCGGAATGTCCTGGCCGCCCAGTGTCAGCGGCTCCGTCGCGTAACGCCACGTGGCCAGCTCCACGGGGCCGTCGTAGCGCAGCAGTTCTTCGATGCCCGTTTCCAACAGGTCGCTCTCGCCGGCGGCGAGGGAGGCCTGGAGGCGCTCGCGCTGGTCCGGGTTGCGCAGCAAGGCGTAGGTCCCGTTGCCGATGAGGTTGATCGTTGTTTCGAAACCGGCGAAAAGCAGTACGAAGCACATCGCGGCGGCCTCGTTCTCGGTGAGGTGCTCGCCGTGGTCGCTCGCCCGGATCAGTCCGGAGATCAAGTCGTCGCCCAGATCGTCGCGCTTGCGGTGGATCAGTTCGACGAGGTAGCCGCGAATCTGCTTGACCGAACGGGCCACTCCGCCGCGCGGGCCGCCGGCGTGCCGGATCATCATCCCGGCCCAGTCGCGGAAGTCGTCCTGGTCCTCCCGCGGTACTCCGAGCATGTCGCAGATGGCGTAGATGGGGAGCGGGAAGGCGAACTCGTGGATGAGATCCGCTTCCCCCCGTTCGGCGAAGCCGTCGATGAGCTGGTCGGTCAGCTCCTGCACCCGCCCGGTGAACTCGGCGACCCGGCGGGGGGTGAACGCCTTGGACACCAGGCGCCGCAGCCGGGTGTGGTCCGGCGGGTCGATGTTGAGCAGGTGCGTCATCAGCTCGGCCTTGCGCTCCCCGGGGATCCCGGTCTTGCCCTTGGCGTGCGCCGTTCCCGCGTGGTGGGCCGGGTTCTTGCTGAGCCGCTGGTCGGCGAGGGCCTGGCGGGCGTCGGCGTACCGGGTGACCAGCCATGCCTCGACCCCGCTGGGGAGCTTGGTGCGGTGCACGGGCGCGTGCTCGCGCAGCCAGGCGTAGGCCGGGTACGGGTCGGTCGCGAACTCCCAGTCGAAGAGAGTGGGCGGCGGGGTGGTGGAAGCGTCTTCGTGCACCTTCTGACCGTAGCCGTGGTGGACCGAAGTGCCTCACGGAGCCCACCCGAGGCGCTGCTCGACAAGGGGCGGACCGGATCGACCACCGTCCGGCTGCCCGATCCGGAACTGGCGGTTCCGACCGGGGGGCTGCGCCGGCGAGGGGGCGGCATGCGTGGTCCGCGCACGCTTCCGGTGCGCTTCACACCGCAAAACACCTGAAACCAGGCTGACCGGAAGTCAGTTCGGGCCCAAACTTGTGACTGGAGTTCGAAGGCCGCTAGGTTCTGCCGTTACCCCGCCGTTATGCGAAAGGTGCAGCCTCATGCGTTCCGGGAACGGCCGCCACAGACGCCCCCGACAGGTGCCCGCACTTGTCGTCACCGCCGGAGTCGCCGGCTCCGCGCTCGCCCTGCCGCTGCTCGCGGCCACGGGCGCGAACGCCGCCGAGACCTCCACGTGGGACAAGGTCGCCGAATGCGAGAGCGGCGGCACGTGGAGCGCCAACTTCGGCAGCGGCTCGTACGGCGGGCTGCAGTTCACCCAGGAGCAGTGGCAGAACGCCGGCGGGCGCGACTTCGCCGAGCGCGCCGACCTGGCCAGCCGCTCGCAGCAGATCGCGGTGGCCGAGCGGGTGCTGGCCTCCCAGGGCCCCCAGGCGTGGCCGCTGTGCGGGACGAAGTCCGGGCTGACCAAGGACGCCCCCGCCGCGCAGGTGGACCCGGGCCTGCCCAAGGGTGCCGCGTCCCCCTCGGTGTCCCGCCCGGACGACTCCGTGCCCTACCTCGGCGCGGGCAAGCCCTCCACGGACTTCGGTGCCCCGACGGCCCCCGCGGCCCCGGCCCCCTCCCCGTCCGCCTCGCCGTCCTTCCTGCTGCCCGACTACCCGCTCGGGGCGCCCAGCGGACTGCCCGTCATGCCCAACCCGGACCTCCCGACGACC
>NZ_JBSGXB010000331.1:0-7863 GCF_053609185.1 Streptomyces sp. NPDC054956
GCTGGAGGCCGCCGGGATCCGCCAGCGCCGGTTCATCGCGGACGCCTCGCACGAGCTGCGCAGCCCGATCACCGTGCTCCGCACCCAGCTGGAGGTGGCGCAGGCCCACCCCGAACCGGCCCTGTGGGGCGAGCTGGTCAGCGGCGCGCTGGAGGACACCGTACGGCTCCAGGACCTCGCGGCCGACCTGCTCCTGCTGGCCCGGCTCGACACCTCGGAGCCGCCGCCGGCCGCCGCGGTCGACCTCACGGAGGTGGTACGGGAGGCCGCGCGTCCGCGCAAGGGCGAGCGGGTGCCCGTACGGGCCGACATCGCGCCGGGGATCGCGGTGCGCGGCAGCACGACGTGGCTGTCGCGGCTGGTCACCAACCTGCTGGACAACGCGCGGCGGCACGCCGAGGAGGGCGTGGTGCTCGTCCTCGCCGTCGACGAGGTCCGCGGCGAGGCCGTACTGGAGGTCCTCGACGACGGCGCCGGCATAGCGCCGGCCGACCGCGAACGGGTCTTCGAACGCTTCACCCGGCTCGACGACGCCCGCGCCCGCGACGAGGGGGGCACGGGCCTGGGCCTGGCCATCGCCCGCGACATCGCCGTCCGGCTGGGCGGCACCCTCACCGTCCGGGACTCCCCGGAGGGCGCCCGGCTGGTGGCCACCCTCCCGCTGGGCCCCTGAGCACCGCCGGTACGTCCCCGGGCGCGGGTCAGCAGACCGGCCGGCGGCCGGCGTCCCGGGCGGCCTCCTCCTCGGCCGCGACGGGCGTCGCCAGCGCCTCCACCGGATCGGACGGAGCCACCAGCAGGCCCTCCTCCCAGGGCGCGAGGAGCGCCGCGTTCTTCGCGCTCACCCGGCCCGTGGAGACGGCCCTCAGGGTGCCGAGGGCCGCCACGTACGCGGGGAAGCCCTCCGCGTCGCGCCGGTGGCGGGCCGGCTCCCGGTACCCGCCGAGCGCGGGGTAACCGTCCTGCCCGGTCAGCGTGTACGAGGTGGTCACCACCCGGTACGAGGCCTCCGGGCGCAGCGCGGCGCCGTCGATGAGGACGTCGCCCGGCGCGACCCGGTCCCCGGCGGGACGCGACGCGTCGAAGGAGTAGCGGACGTTGCCGGAGACGGCGAGCGGCGCGTAGGTCAGCACCCCGGAACCGTTCGGCGCCCACTGCTGCTCCAGCGCGTCGTGGATCTGCCGCCCGCTCACCTCGGCGCTGACCAGGGGGCATCCGTAGCCGACGGCCTTCCAGGCCCGCTCGAAGGCGACCGGGTCGTCCAGGGCGGGACCGGCGAGCAGGTCCGTGTTGATGACGCTGCGCCCGACGCGCGGGGCGACCGCGATGAGCGCCAGGTCCGCGCCGGAGCGGGCGGGCCGCGGGCTGGTGTCGAAGGAATCGGGTGCCTGCCCGGCCTCCCACAGCGCCCAGTCGGCGACGAGGTTGCCCATGGTGGACTCCCCGGCCGGCGAGAGGCGGCGGCTGAAGGAGGCGCGCTGGCGTGCGATGACCGCCGCCCCGTGCCGGCTCGCGTAGCCGGTCCAGTGGTCGACGACCTCCTTGAGGACCGGATCGGGTTGCACGTCACGGGTGTTGGGGTGGTTGACGGAGGTGGTGAGCTCGCGGACGACGGCACCGGTGTCGGCGTCGAGCCGCAGGACGATCTCGCCCACGATCTGCCCGTGGCAGCCGGCCTCCACGAAGGGCCTCGGCCGCCCCAGGGGATCGGGCAGCATCATGTTGAACGCGTGGTGCCAGTGCCCCGTCACGATCGCGTCGATGTCCGGGGAGGCCCGCAGCGCCAGTTCGTACGCCGGACCGCTGGGCTCCTCGCCGGAATCGAAGTCGCTGCCCGCCACCGCCCCGTCGTGCATGCTGAGCACGATGGCGCGCACCCCGAGCTGCTTGAGCCGGGCGGCGCAGAGGTTGGCGGCGGACAGCTCGTCGAGGGTGGCGAGGCCGGGCTGGAAGGAGTTCCCGAGGGTTTCGGTGCCGACGACGGTCAGGTGGATGAAGCCGATGGGCAGCCGCCGTCCGCCCGGGGCGTCGACCCACTCGATGTTGTACGGGGGCAGCACCGTCTCGCCGGTCCCGGTGGCCACGGCGTTGGCGCTGTAGTAGCGGAAGTCGGCGCCGTGGAAGAGGGCGCCGCTCGCATCGGGGAACGTGTTGGTCGTCCCGGCCCCCTCGTAGGGGAGGCCCTCCTCCATGTGCCGGCGCAGGAAGCCGGGCGTGCGGTCGAACTCGTGGTTGCCGGCCGTCGCGAAGTCCAGTCCGAGCCGGTTCAGGGCCTCGATCGTGGGCTCGTCGGCGAGGGTGAACGCGGGGTACTCCCAGCCGGAGAAGAGGTCCCCCGGCGCGAAGAAGATCGAGTTGGCCCGGCCGGCCCGCAACCGTGCCAGGTGGGTGGCCATGTAGGAGACCCCGCCGACGGTGTACTTCCGGCCGCCCGCGCCGGTGATGACGGCGTCCCGGGCCGGGGGAGCGGTGAGGTAGCCGTGCAGGTCGGTGATGTGGAGCAGCTGGACCTCGACGTAACCCGCCGCGCTCGCCCGGTCCCGCGCCGCGCCGGTGGCCGCCGCCGCGATGCCGGTGAGGGCTTTGACGCCGGTGGCCCCGGCCACCCCCAGGGCCCCGGCCTTCCCGAGGGCCCCGGCTGTCCGGGCCAGGAACCGGCGCCGGCCGAACTCTTCCATCCGAGCTCCCGTTTCCACTGGTGGGGGGCCAACTCCCGCCCGTACCCGTGCAGTCTGCAGGCTTCGTACGACGGTCCGTTTCGCGGCGTACGTCGCCCCGGCGAAACTCCGGGAAACTTCATCCCGTCGCCGCGCCGACGCGTCGCCCCACCGGGCACCGCCCGCCCCGGCCGACCCCCGAGACCCTCCCGGCACGGGCCGGGGGAGTGCAAGGAGTTTCCCGCGCGCTCCGTCGGTATCCGGCCGTTCTCGCCCCCCGGCGGGCCCCGGACCGTTGCCCGGGACCCCCCGCGCGGCCGGGGGCACCGGGCCGTCACGAAGGCCTGTTCTCGTTACTCCGCCCTCCGGGCTCGGATGTACTCCCTCACTCAACGGTTCCCCAGGGCGCTTCGCGGCCCCGCTCCGCCATGCCGTGGCGCGGGTCCGCGCGGGGGACCGCCGTGGTTCGAAGACGACGTGAAGGAGCCGCACGTGGCTGAGAAGACGGAACGCACGGCACGGGGAACGGTGCCTCCGCCCCGCGGACCGGAGGTCGCCGACCCGCCCGAGTTCACCTTCGCCTGGGGCGCGCACCAGCGGGTCATGGAGCACCTCTCGCTCCGGGAGATGGCCGCGCGGCTGCCCGCCGCGCTCGCCCAGACCGCCCGGATGGCCTGGCGGATCGACCGCGCCTCGGTGACCTGGCTGCTGGCCGGCCAGATCCTCGCCGGGGCCTGTACGGCGGCCGGCCTCGCCGGAGTCGCCGACGCGATGGGCCCGCTGCTCGCCGAGGGCGACGCCGGCGGGCGCATCACGGCCGCCGCCTGGCCGCTGGCGATCGCGGCGGTGGCGGCCGGGGCCGGAACGACGGCCCAGATCGCCGCGGGCAGCGCGGCCCGCCGGCTGACCCCGCGGCTGAGCACGACGGCCGACCTGGAGATGGTCGACGCCCACATGGACGTCGAGGTCTCCGCCTACGACGAGCCCGCGTTCTCCGACCGGTCGGAGGCCGCCGAGATCGGCGCCGCCCGCTCGTCCATGCTCGTCAAGGACGCCATGGCCTTCACCAACGGCCTGGTCAACCTCGTCGCGGTCGCCGGAGTGCTCGCCGTCGTCCACCCCGTCCTGATGCCGCTGCTCCTGCTGTGCGTCGTGCCCCGCGGCATGGGCGCCGTCATCGCCGCCCGCCTGGACTACGCCCTCCACAACGAGACGATCGCCTCGCGCAACATCCGCGGCATGATGCGCTGGTACCTCACCACCCACAAGCTCGGCGACGAGCTGCGCTGCAACTCCATGCGCCCCTACGCGCACGCCTGGTACGCCGCCGTCTGCGCCCGCATCGACGCCAAGATGGTCGGCTCCGCTCCCCGCTACCTGCGCGTCTCGCTGCTCGCCGCGGCCCTCGGCGGCCTCTTCCAGGCCGGTACGTGGGCGGCGCTCGCCGCGCTCGTCCTCACGGGCTCCATGGCCCTCGCGGCGGCGGGCACCGCGATCGTCGCCATGCGGACCTCGGCCTCCGCGCTGTCCAGCCTCGTGGTGTACGGGGCGGCCATGTTCCAGCACGCCCTCTACCTGGAGGACTACCGCCTCTTCGTGGACCGGGCGCGCGAACTGGGCGCCGTCCGCGGCCCGGTGGAGGCCGGGCCGCCGGAGCGGGTCAGCCTGGAGGAGGCCTCGTACACCTACCCGGGCAGGACGACGCCGGCGCTCGGACCGGTCAGCCTGTCGCTGACGCGGGGCGAGATCGTGGCGGTCGTCGGCGAGAACGGCGCCGGCAAGTCCACCCTCATCCGTCTGCTGACCGGCCTCACGGTGCCGGGCGAGGGGGAGGCGTACTGGGACGGGGTGCCGACCCGGGTCCACGACCAGCGGACCCTGTGGACACATGTGGGCCTGGTCGCCCAGTCCTACGCGCAGTGGCCCTTCGCGGTCCGCGAGAACGTCACCCTCGGCCAGCCCGGCGAACGCGGGGAAGAGGCCGTCTGGGAAGCACTGACCGCGGTGGGTCTGCGCGAGGAGGTACGGGAATACCCGCAGGCCCTGGACACCCTCCTGGCCCGCTCCCTGTGGGGCGGCCACGAACCCTCCGGCGGCCAGTGGCAACGCCTGGCCTGCGCCCGGGCCTTCCACCGCCGGCCCCGGTTCCTGATCATGGACGAGCCGACCTCGGCGATGGACGCGCGCGGTGAACACCGCGTCTTCACGGGGCTCCGGGAGATGAAGGAGGACCGGATCACCATGATCGTCACGCACCGGCTGGAGAACTGCCGGCTGGCCGACCGCATCATCGTGCTGGAGAAGGGCCGCGTCACGGAGACCGGCACGTTCGCCGAACTGACCGCCCTGGGCGGTACGTTCGCCGAACTGTACGAGCTCTCGCAGGACCGCTGACCCCGGACCGCCCGGGCTCCGCACCGCTCCCCACGTGGCGGTACGGAGCACGGGCGGCCCCCGCTCTCAGCGGGGTCCGGCCCCCGGCGCCCCGTGGATCGCGGCGCGGGGGCCACTGGATGTCCACGGTGCGGCGGTCGGGTCGCCGTGGGGACGTGGCGCATGGCCGCGGCCCTGGCCAGAGTACGGAGCTTGCCGAAGTAGGCCGCGCCGTACTCCTCGTTGATCAGGGGAATGCACTTGTCGAGGTCGGCTACGCACGCCCACAGGAGTGCGGCGCCGTCCGCGTCGAGTCCGCCGTTCAACTCCCGCTGGACGAGACCGGCGACATCGGCGTCGAGGAGGACCAGGTCCGCGCCCTCGAAGTCTTCGCCGCGCCAGCCGTCGGGGAACAGGGCGTTCCGATGCTCCTCCATCAGACGCTCCAGTCGGTCAGCGGGCCGGTCGCCTCTCGGGTGGGCGGCCGCCTGGGCGGCCGCGGGTTCCGCGGTGGACGACTGGTCCAGGATCAGGGAGACGGCATCGAAGACGGCCCGCACGATGTCGAGGGCCCCGGCCGGGGTGAGGGCGGAACTCGTCACGGCGCCCCGCCTGAGCCCGTCGCGCAGCCGCAGGCCGCGGTCGAGCCGTTCGGCGATCCCGGGGGTTACGATCCCCGCGCCCGCGGCCCGCTCGATCAGCTCCCCGAGCGGCTCGTCGACGGCGAGTCGCTCGGCCAGGGCGTGCTCCAGGGCGAGCAGGGCGTGGGTGGCCGCGACGGTGGCGAACTCGTACCGGTAGAAGGAGTGCCGGATGAGCTCGCGGGAGGTCTCCAGGGTGCTCATGAGGTACATCGACGCCCCGCGGGGCAGCACCAGACCGGCGACCAGCTCGTGCATGCCCTCGTAGTCGAGGACGAGGCCGCGGGCACGCGGGTCCGGAACGGCCGAAGACGGCGACCCGGGCAACGATGGAAGGGCGTTCACCGCCCCAGTCTCCGCGCCCGCGGACTCTCGGTGCCAGCGCATTTGCCCGGACGGCGAGACGCGGAACGGATGGGGCCGCCGCCTCCCGTGTGCGGGGTGGGGGTGGCGGCCGGGAGGCCTCAGCCGGTGAGGGCGTCGACCGTGGGGGCGACCGCGCCGAAGCGGTCGGCGACCGTGACCAGTGAGGCGGCCTGGAGGGCCGCCGCGGGGACGACGGTGCCGTCGGGGCCGGCCAGCGGCCGGGTGGCGGTGGCCTCGGCCACGACGGTGGGCCGGTAGCCGCGGGTGATGGCCCCGTGGGCGGTGAAGACGATGCACATGTGGGTCATGAAGCCGGCCAGCACCAGCTCCGTGCCCGACCCCAGCTCGCGCAGGACCTTCTCCAGATCGGTGTCGTGGAAGGCGTCGGGGAACTCCTTGACCACGACCCGCTCCCCGCCGACGGGTGCGACCTCCGCGCAGATGGCACCGCTCTCGCCCTGGATGTCGTACGGGGAGTTGCGGCCCGAGTCGTTCACGACGTGGACCACGGGGGTCCCGGCGGCGCGGGCGGCGGCCAGCAGCCGGGCACCGGCCGCGAGGGCCTCCCGTACGCCTTCCAGTTCCAGCACGCCGGAGGTGTAGGTGTTCTGGAAATCGATCATGACGAGGGTGGTGTCGGCGAGCCGGGGGAGCGTGGAGTCGAGGCCGAAGATCTCGCGCAGCTTCGGAGAGGCGCTCGTCGAAGTGGCCGTCGAAGTGGCTGTCGGAGTGGTCGTCGTCCGGGTCATGGCAGGGGCCTTTCGTGGAAGCGGTAAGGGGAGGAAACGGGCATGGCGAAGCCGCACGGCCTGTGCGCGTACCCGGGATCGGTGAATGAGGGGTCGGCGAAGGCAGAGTGGGAGGAGGCGGAGTTGGAGGAGGGGGAGGGGCGCGGGGCGCCCCGGGTCAGGCGGCGGTGGTGCGGAAGCGGCGGCGGTAGGCGGCGGGCGTCGTGTCGATCTGCTTGCGCAGTGCCCGGTGCAGGGTCTCCACGGAGCCGAATCCGCAGGCGGCGGCGAGCCGGTCCAACGGCTCGTCGGTGCTCTCCAGCAGACGGCGGGCCGCCTCCACCCGGACGGCCTCGACGTACGAGGCCGGGCTGGTGCCGGTCTCCTTGCGGAAGATCCGCGCGAAGTGCCGTTCGCTCAGGGACATCCGCTCGGCCAGTGCCGTCGCGGACAGATCGTCATCGAGGTGCTCGGCGATGTACGTCCGCAGTTCCTCGATGTCGCGCCGCGACCCGGCGGGCCGGCTCAGCGGTACCGAGAACTGGCTCTGCCCGCCCTGACGCTTGAGGTACATGACCAGCTGCCGGGCCACCGCGAGGGCGACGGTCTCGCCCAGGTCCTCGGCGACCATCGCCAGGGCGAGGTCCATGCACGCGCTGATCCCCGCGCCGGTCCACACCTTCCCGGACCTCACGAAGATAGGGTCGGCGTCCACCGTCACCGCCGGGTGCTCGGCGGCCAGTTGGGCGGCGGTCGACCAGTGGGTGGTCGCCCGCTTCCCGTCCAGCAGCCCGGCCGCGGCCAGCAGGTGCGCGCCCACGCACACCGACGCCACCCGGCGGGCCTGCGGAGCGGTCGTCCTGACCCACTCCACGACCTCGTGGTCGACCCGGGCGACCGGGCCCTCCGGGAGCATGTCCACCGCGCCGGGTACCAGGAGCGTGTCCAGCACGCCGTCCACCTCGGCGAAGGAGAGGTCGGTCAGCAGCCGGACCCCGGCCGACGTGGTGACCGCGCCCTGCGAGGGGCCCGCCAACTGCACCTGGTAGCCGGCGCGGCCCCCGGTCTCGCGGTTGGCGAGGGCGAACACCTCGGCGG
>NZ_JBSGXB010000332.1:0-7811 GCF_053609185.1 Streptomyces sp. NPDC054956
CCCGTCACGTGGCGGGGCCGGCCGGGGCGCGCTCCCCCCCCCCCGGCGGGGGTGGCCCCCCCCCCGCGCCATGGTCATAGACCTGCTTCCGCCCGCGCCTGCATGACCACTGATGGAGCCTCATGGTGGGGACTCGCGGAAGCCGAAGTCAGCTCCCGGCGTGATGCGAAACACGTGACGATCTCAGAATCCGATCGACTAGAGGCTGTTCTTACAGGTAAATTCCCTGCGATTGTGCCGTTGATCACCAGAGATCACGGCCATCTCAGCTCACTCCGGGGGGAGTCACGATGCCAACCTTTGGCATGCGTAGAAATAGTCGAAAATATCGGATACGGGTCTCCGTTCCGATCGTCCTCGCTTTGTCAACGTCCCTGCTCTCTGTGCCCGCCGCGCAGGCAGCAGCTGCGGGGCCCGACTTCAAAAAGGTATGGGCGCCGCCACACACGCCGCTTCCGCGCACCGCTTCCTTGAGCGTGTCGTCCGCCCGCTCAGCCGGCAAGGTCGAGCCGCGCTACGAGGTGCCCAAGCCGGTGCAGCCGCAGCGCGCACCCGCTGCTCTCAGGGCCCAGACCGGAAAGGCAGACTTGTCAGCGGCCCGGCCTGGTGCGCCCGTCCGTGCCGGTGATCTGCCGGTGTGGATCGTGCCCACAGGTACCAAGGGTTCCGCCGGCACCACTGTGTCGGTCTTCCGCGGTGACACGCGCGTCACGCAAGCAGCCGGAGTGCACGGCGCTCTGCTCACGTTTACCCTGGCCGGGCAGGACACCAGCAGTGCGGCCGGTAGCGTCGCCACCCGCGTCTCGCTCGACATGCGCGCATTGCAGGACGCCACGGACGGGCAGTTCGCCTCGCGCGGACGCCTCGTGGCGCTGCCCTCGTGTGCGGCGCTGACTCCGGAACGCGCTGAGTGCCGCGAGCGCACGCCCGTGGCGATGGACTACGACAAGGCCACCGGCCGGGTGAGCGCCGATGTGACCGTCCCGGCCCCGGCCCGCTCCGTACTCGCGCCACTGGCCAAGCAGCCAGGGAAGTCCTCCCCGGCGTCGGCCTCGGCATCTGCTCTCCCACCCGCAGCGCCGGTCCAGAGCATGGTCCTCGCTGCGGAAACCGGCCCCTCGGGCGGCGGCGGCTCCTACACCGCCACCCAACTGGCCTCCTCCTCAGGCTGGGCCGCCGGCACCGCTGCCGGTGCGATGACATACGGGTATCCCGTCCAGATGCCGCCCCCCCTCGGCGGCACAGCACCTTCCGTAGCCTTGGGATACAACTCGTCCTCGGTGGACGGACGCACGTCCGCGACGAACTCGCAGGCTTCGTGGGTCGGTGAAGGCTGGGACTTCAACCCCGGCTACATCGAGCGGACCTTCAAGTCGTGCGATAAGAACGGCATCACCGGCTCCGGTGACCTGTGCTGGGGCGGCTTCAACGCCGTCATCTCCGCCGGCTCCCACAGTGGGCAGCTGATCCGGGACGACAACCAGGGCTCGGCCAATGCCACCACCGATGCGGCCACCGGCACCTGGCGTCTGAAGGGGGACGACGGCAGCAAAGTCGAGTTCGTGTCCGGTGCCGCCAACGGCGTCCAGGACGGCTCCTACGCGAAGATGACGGACAGCTCCGGCACCGTCTTCTACTTCGGCGTGAACCACCTTCCCGGCGGTGACCGGTCCGACCCGGCCACCAATTCCGTCTCCAGCGTCCCGGTCTACGCACCGAACAGCGGCGACCCCTGCTACGACAGCTCCAAGGGCAAGGCCTCGTACTGCCGGATGTGGCAGCGCCTCTCCCTCGACTACGTCGTCGACCCGAACGGCAACCTCACCTCATACACCTGGTCTCCCGAGACCAACTGGTACGAGCGAGGCGGCGCCCAGAACGGCGGCACGGGCACCCGCACGGACTACACACGAGCGACCACCCTCCAGAAGATCGCCTACGGGCAGCGCCTCAGCGACCAGATCGCGGCCAAGGGCTCATTGGAGCCGGCCGCCCGCGTCACCTTCAGTACAGCTGAACGCTGCCTCGACCAGGCCAACTGCGATCCGGCCAACCGCACGGCGTCCAACCAGAACAACTGGCCGGACGTGCCCATCGATCAGGAATGCAAGCAGAGTGGGACCTGCACCAACGTCAGCCCGACCTACTTCACCACCCGGCGCCTGACCAACATCACTACCCAGGTCCGCATCAACAACGCCTTCAAGGACATCGACTCCTACGAGCTCAAGCACTCCTTCCCCGACCCGAAGGACGCGACGAGCGAGAAGGTCCTGTGGCTCGACTCCGTGCTCCGCACGGGCAAGGCCGAATCCCCGGCCATAAGTCTCAAGCCGGTCACCTTCACCCCCGTCATGCTGCCCAACCGCGTGGACGGCACGAACCTGGTGCCCGCCCCGCCGATCATGAACCGGGCGCGGATCCAGCAGATCAAGACCGAGACCGGCGCCGTCCTCAACGTGGACTACAACCTGCCGGGATGCTCTCGCCTCAACAACGTGATGCCGGCTGCCGAAGATGACAACACCATGGCCTGCTACCCGGTCCGTTGGTCTCCGAAGGGCTCGGTCGCGAACGCGGACCCGGTCCTGGATTGGTTCAACCACTACACCATCCAGTCCGTCACGGAGAACGACACCACCACGGACGCACCGGCGAAGATCACCAACTACACCTACGGACCCGCCGCCTGGCACCGCGACGACAGCGAGTTCACTGACGCCCAGTCCCGTACCTGGGGCGATTTCCGCGGCTTCTCCACCGTGACCTCCACCGTGGGCAGCGGCACGGACGGGCCTCGCGCTCAGTCACGCACCACATACCGGACGGGCATGGACGGTGACAAGCGCAAGGACGGCACCACCCGCAGCGTCCACCTGACCGACGCGCTCGGCCGGGACGTCACCGACGTGGACTGGCTCAGCGGCGCTGCCCTCCAGAGCGAGACCTTCGACCAGGCGAATGGCACCGTCACCGCCAGGACGGTGAACAGCGCTTCGGGCGAGGCGGAGACCGCCAGGCACACCGTCGGCAGCGGCCTGCCCGCTCTGGTGGCCCGCTACGCCTCCACGACGACCACGGCCATCATGCAGGAGCGCAAGGCCGACGGCACGTGGCGCACGCAAAGCGCCACGACGCACACCGACAAAGACCACGGCAACCGCGTGGACACCGCGCTTGACCAGGCGGACGGCCTGCCGGACGTGTGCACCCGATCCAAGTACGCGACCGGACCGGACGCCCAGCGCACCGACCTCGTCGCCGAAACCGTCACCATCGCCGGCGCCAACGCGTGCACGGCCACCGCCAACGCGACGAACACCATCGCCGCCAAGCGGATGCTGTTCGACAACCAGCCCTACGGGCAGGCCGGGACGATCGGCGCACCGTCCAGCAGCCAGGTCCTGGACCACTACAGCACCGACGGCACCGGGTCCTACGCCACCACCAGCACTCTCACCTACGACATCTACGGCCGCCCGGCGACTGTGACCGACCCCCGCACCACTGACGCCCAGCACCCTGCCGGCGCCACCATCAGTACCACCTACACCGCGCCCTCTACAGGCGAACTGCCCCAGACCACCACCCTCTCCACTTCCGTACCCGGGGTGGCTGGTGCCACCTGGGACACGGTTACCACGTTCGGCACCCGCCGCGACGCCCGCGTCACCAACACGGACTCCAACGGCAAGGTCACGACTCAGACCTACGACGCCCTCGGCAGGGCGACGGCTGTCTGGCTGCCGGGCCGGACCCCGCAACTCAGTCCGGAGGCGAATGTCACCTTCGCCTACACGGTGTCCGACACGCCGGGCGTGCCGTCGTCCCGGACGACCAGCACCCTGACGAGGGACGGCGAGACGCCGGTCCGCACGAAATCAGTGGACCTGCTCGACGGCTTCGGCCGCGCGCGCCAGAACCAGTCCACCTCGCCGAACCCTGCCTACACGGGTCGGATCGTCAGCGATAGTCGCTACGACTCCCAGGGGCGTATGTCAAGGGTCAACACCGCCTGGTACAACAACGATGCCGGCCCTGGCGGCACCCTCGTGGTGGCGGCGGACTCGGCCATCCCACTGCAGGCCCGAACCTCCTACGACGGCCGCAGCCGGCCGATGGTGACATCGTCCTGGTCGCTGGGCGTGGAGCAGGCCCGTACGACCAACAGCTATCCCGACGCAGGCCGCACGGACTTGGTGCCACCGCAGGGCGGGTACCCGACCAGCACGTTCACCGATAGTCGTGGACGCACCACCGAGGCTTGGCAGTACAGCACGGCCACGGCCACCGGCAACCGCGCCGACGCTACCGTCACGAGCTACACCTACACGCCGGCCGGTGCCCCTGAGACCCACAAGGACGCGGCAGGCAATACCTGGCGCTACACCTACGACCTCCAAGGACGGCAGATCCAGTCGACTGACCCGGACGCCGGGACTGTCACCCATACCTATGACGGAGCCTCTCGGGTCGCCGACACGACCGACGCACGCGGCAAGAAGCTCGTCTACACCTACGACCTGACCGGCCGTAAGACCGGCATGTACGAGGGTTCCGTCACGACGGCTAATCAGCTTGCCGCGTGGACCTTCGATACCGTGGCCAAGGGACAGCCGACCTCCTCGACCAAGTACGTCGGAGGCAGCACGGGCCAGGCATACACCACGACCGTCCAGGGTTACGATGACGCCTACCGCGTCACCGCATACCAAACATCTATCCCGGGCACCGAGGTCGGCCAGGCCGCCGGCACCACCTTCAGCTACAGCACCACCGCGCAGTACGACCCCCTCACAGGCCAGCTCACAGACTCACTGCTTCCCGCGCTGGGCGGCCTGCCAGAAGACGAAATGGCCTACTCGTACAACGACTACGGCCAGCTGTACAAGTACGCCGGCGCCACGACGTACGACGTGCAGACCAAGTACGACGCCCTCGGCAGGGTCATCCGCTCGACAGCGAACCCTTACAAGACGCAGGTCGTGGTCACCGCCGATTACGACCAGGCAACAGGACGACTGCGCAACCAGTACCTGGACAAGCAGACCTCGCTCGGTGGCGCCGTCCAGCAGACTGGGTACACGTACGACGACAAGGGCGGGATCACTTCCGTCACAACGATCCCGGACAACACACCGTCGGCCACCGACCGTCAGTGCTTCTCCTACGACAGCCTCGGCCGGATGACCACGGCCTGGACCGACACCGCCGGAATCACCGTCCCAGCCGCCAGCGAGAAGCAGACTCAGGACCAGGGCCGGTGCACCAGCCCAGCCCCGACTGCGGTCACGGTCGGCGGCAGCAACCCGTACTGGCATGACTACACCTACGACGTCACGGGCAACCGCAAGACCTTCACCGTCCACGACCTCACCGGCGACACCGCCAAGGACACCGTCACCACCCAGACGTTCCCCGCCGCGGGAACGGTTAACACCGCAGCAGGCACCGGCGGCGCACACGCACTGACCGATAGCAGCACCAAGATTGGCGCCACGACCACAGTGTCCGGCAGCAACCGTTACGACGCCGTCGGCAACACCACCAGCATGTACACCTCGAAGACCGGCACCACGGGCCTGACGTGGAACGCCGAGGGCAAGCTGGACAGCATCACCCCGGCCACCTCGATCACCGGCATCGGCGGCAAGTGCCTGGAGACCCAGGGCGGAAACTCCGCCAACGGCACACCTGCCCAGATCAACACTTGCAACACGAACGGCGGGCAGAAGTTCACCCTGCGCGGTTCTCTACTGAAGGTCCTCGACAAGTGCCTCACCGCCTCGGGCACCACGGCTGGCTCGACCGTCCTGCTCCAGTCCTGCGACGGCTCCGCCGCCCAGAACTGGACCAAGCGGGCCGACAACACCCTGTACAACCCGGCGGCCACCCGCTGCCTGGCAGTACCCGGTGACGTCAGCACCAACGGCACAGGCATCGTCCTCAGCGACTGTGGCACAACGGTGCCCGCAGGCCAGAAGTGGACGACCGCCGACGAGAGCACCACATACATCTACGACGCCAGCGGCAACCAGCTGATCCAGCGCAACCCGGGCAAGACCACTATCCGCCTCGGCGCGGACGAGCTGACCTACGACACCGCCACCAAGGCCTTGACCGGGACGCGGTACTACCCCATCCCCGGCGGCCTGACCATGGTCCGCGTAGGCACAACGCCCATGACGATCCAGCTCGCCGACCACCACGGCACCGGCCTGCTGACCGTTGACTCAGGCACCCTCGCAGTCACCCGCCGAGCGACGGACCCCTTCGGAAACCCCCGCGGCCCCCAGCCGGCACCCGGCACATGGGGCGGCGACAAGGGATTCGTCGGCGGCACCCAGGACGACAAGACCGGCCTTACCAACCTGGGAGCCCGCCAGTACCAGCCTTCAACCGGCCGGTTCATCAGCACCGACCCGCTCCTCGTACCTACCGATCCCCAGCAGTGGAACGGCTACGCATACAGCAACAACAACCCCATCAACCTCTCCGACCCCTCAGGTCTGCGACCTGACGGAACCTGTGGTGGCAACACGAGCATCTGCAGGCCGAGTGATGACCTCAGCGGCACTGCGGAAGTCAACTACCACGAGTCCTGGCAGTACACGGGTAACGGCGGCTGGAATTGGCAGTCCTGGATAGTCGATCCAAAAGAGATCTACACGAGGTCCGAACACTTCAGCAATCCAACAAATTGGACCTATCTCAAGCCGCGCGGAATAAAGCGCAACTGGAACACACTCGCAGGCCTGGGGCGCCCGCTCATCTCCAGCCTTGACCTCACTAATCCGCTGTACGGCTATGGAATCACCGCAGAGGGTGCCTACGACTGGGTGATGGGGGGATTGGGATTCGATACTAAGGATGACGCATACGAAGACGGCGAAAGCATCTCAATAATGCTCAGCTTCGCATTCGGTGGAGTCTCCTCGGAGGCCTCTGCGGTCGGTTCGGGTGTGCGCAGCACAGAAGCATCCTTGGCCGCGGAAATCAAGGGAATGACCGCCTCCGAAAAAGTGAAGAATCTGGTGGCTAGAGGAAAGATGAGCGAAGCCGCAGATGCTCACTACGAAGACATGGTGAGGGCACGCACAGGGGGTAAGTCGCTTGACGTTAATGGTCGCGAAGTTGATTCCGTCACGAATGACGCACTAATTCAAGCGAAGCGGTCCATGTCGGCAGTTCTTAAGCCGAAGAATTTCTTGAGTAAGTCGACGAGAAATCAGATCAAGGCGACAGCCGCAAGCGCCAAAGAACGTGGAGTGAGGGCCGAGTACTGGTTCAAGTATGGCGTTCACCCTGAAGTCCGAGCCTATCTCGAGAATAAGGGCATAGTTGTCCGAACAGGACTTGGGGAGGACTGATCAGGCATGTCAAGATACTTTAATGTTCGAGGGTTTCTAGACTGCGATTATGATGATCTGGCTACGATCCAGGCCGTCGTGACACAGGATAGAGCTAAAGGTGCGCAGTTTTTCTTGTCCGAAGAAATTGTCGCCCTGTATCTGGATGGATGGGTCTATCAAAAGAGGGTCATTAACTGGATTACCCATGCGTTCTTCGGCGCTTCGATGCGGAGTGGAGGTGTGGACCTTATCTTTGATCAGCTGGTGAGGCTCGCAGGACTAATTCCTGAGCTGGAGGGGGCATTCACCGTGGACGACGACGAGGGGGGACCGTCCCGCCAATGGGATGTGGCGAATGGGCGTGTGGCCATCCGCTAATAGTGGGGCGATTGGCGTTGGTGAGCCCTTCTCGTTTTATGGTTCGCAGGCTATGAAGGGCTCCTGACGTGGCAGGGCTCC
>NZ_JBSGXB010000333.1:0-7777 GCF_053609185.1 Streptomyces sp. NPDC054956
CGGGTACGCCCACGCGCACGGCCCGGGCGGCGACCGCCACAGCGACGACCACGACAACGGCGACCACCGGCACGACAACGACCACGGCGACGGGCACGGCCACGACCACGGACCGGCGCACGACGAAGACCCCGCGCCGCGCGGCCGTTCCCGCGGCCGCCCCCACCACTGATCCCGAGGAAGGGGAGTACCACCGTGTCCGGTGGCGCCAACTACCTCTACGACGAAGGCTCCGTAGAGATCAACGCCGGCCGCCGCAAGGCAAGGGTCACCGTCTCCAACACGGGCGACCGCGCGATCCAGGTCGGCTCGCACTACCACTTCTTCGAGGCCAACCGCGCCCTCGACTTCGACCGCAACGCCGCGTACGGCATGCACCTCGACCTCCCCGCCGGCACCGGCGTGCGCTTCGAGCCGGGCGACACCCGGGAGGTCGGACTCACCGCGTACGGCGGCCACGGCCGGCTGATCGGCTTCAGCTCGCTCGTCGACGGCGGCCTCGGCTCCGCCGACACCCGCGTCCGGGCGCTGCGCCGGGCCGTCGAACTCGGTTTCAAGGGCGCCCGCATCGAGGACGTCCACGCCGGGGGCGGGGACAGCACGGGCGAGGACGGCAAGGGCGAGGACGGCAGGAAGAAGCACAAGACCCACAAGAAGGGCGAGAACTGATGGCCGTCCTGAGCCGCAAGCAGTACACCGACCTGTTCGGTCCGACCGTCGGCGACCGCTTCCACCTGGCGGACACCAACCTGGTCGTCGAGGTCGAGAAGGACCACAACGAGGGCCACTACGGTGACGAGGCCGTCTACGGCGGCGGCAAGGGCATCCGCGACGGCATGGCCCAGGACCCGCAGGCCACCAACGCGCAGGGCGCCCTGGACCTGGTCATCACGAACGTGGTGGTCATGGACGCGATCCTGGGCGTGGTCAAGGGCGACCTCGGCGTCAAGGACGGGTTCATCGCCGGGCTCGGCAAGGCCGGCAATCCGCACACCCAGTCCGGGGTCCACCCCAAGCTGGTCATCGGCCCCGGCACCGAGGTGATCTCGGGCGAGCACCTGATCGCCACCGCCGGCGGCGTCGACACGCACATCCACTTCATCTCCCCGCAGCAGGCCGAGCACGGGCTGTCCAACGGCATCACGACGCTGATCGGCGGCGGCACCGGTCCGTCGGACGGCACCAACGGCACCACGTGCACGCCGGGTCCGTGGAACATCGGCCGGATGTACCAGGCGGTCGAGGACCTGCCGGTCAACGTCGGCCTGCTGGGCAAGGGCAACGGCTCGCTGCCGGGCGCGCTGATCGAGCAGGTCGAGGCGGGCGTCTGCGGCCTGAAGGTGCACGAGGACTGGGGCAGCACCCCGGCCGCGCTGCGCAGGGCGCTCGACGTGGCCGACGCGTACGACGTCCAGGTCGCGGTGCACACCGACACCCTGAACGAGTCCGGCTTCTTCGAGGACACCCTCTCGGCCGTCGACGGGCGCACCATCCACACCTTCCACACCGAAGGAGCGGGCGGCGGCCACGCCCCCGACATCATGCGGGTGGCGGGCGAGCCCAACGTGCTTCCGTCGTCCACCAATCCGACGCTGCCCTACACCGTGAACTCGGTCGACGAGCTCCTCGACATGGTGATGGTCTGCCACCACCTCTCGCACGACATCCCGGAGGACGTCTCCTTCGCCGACTCGCGCGTGCGCGTCGAGACGATCGCCGCCGAGACCGTGCTGCACGACGAGGGGGTCATCTCGATCTTCTCCTCCGACTCGCAGGCCATGGGCCGCATCGGCGAGACCTGGACCCGCGCCTTCCAGACCGCGCACCACTGCAAGGACCGGCGCGGCAAGCTCGACGGCGACACCGAGCGCAACGACAACTTCCGCGTGCTGCGCTACCTGGCCAAGATCACGATCAACCCGGCCGTCGCCTCGGGCACGGCCGACCACATCGGCTCCCTGGAGCCGGGCAAGCTCGCCGACATCGTGCTGTGGCCGATCCACTCCTTCGCCGCGAAGCCGAAGATGGTCATCAAGGGCGGCCTGATCAACTGGGCGCTGATGGGCGATCCGAACGCCTCGCTGCCGACCCCGCAACCGGTGTACTACCGGCCGATGTTCGGGGCGTACGGCAAGGCCAGGCAGGCGACCCGCGTCTCCTTCATGTCGCGGGCCGCGATCGATCTGGGCGTACCGCGGCAACTGGGCCTGGACAGCAGGGTCCTGCCGGTCGGGCACTGCCGTACGGTCGGCAAGCAGCACATGGTCCGCAACGACGCGCTGCCCGCGATCACGGTGGACCCGGAGACGTACAAGGTCAGCCTGGACGGGGTGCCGGCCACCATCGAGCCGGCCCGCGAACTGCCGCTGAACCACCTGTTCTACCTGGCATGAGCGGCGACCCTGCCGGCATGAGCGGCATCCCGTCCGGCACCAGCGGCATCCCTGCCGACGGCGCCGCGAACCCGCCCGGCGTCACGCCGGTCCGGGCCCTGCTGGTCAGCCTCCAGCTGACCGACTCGGCGTTCCCCAGCGGCTTCTACACCCTCTCGCACGGTCTGGAGGCCTACGCCCAGGCCAAGGCCGTGACCCCGGAGGGCGTGCCGGAGCTGCTGGCCGACCTGCTGCGGCATTCGGTGGGCCCCTCCGACGCCACCGCGCTGGCGCTGGCCCACCGGGCCGCGCTGGCGGGTGACTGGGAGGCGCTCGCCGAGACCGACCGGCGGCTGCACGCGACCAAGCTGAACGAGGGGCTGCGCCGCGCAGCCACCCGAACCGGCCGCCAGCTGCTGGACATCGCCCGCGAGTGCGTGGGCGGCGAGCCGCTGGAGCGGTACGCCTCGCTCGTCGCCGCCAAGCGGGCTCCCGGCTCGCAGGCGGTGGCCGCCGGAGTTGCGTACGCGGCTGCGGGCGTCGGGGCCGAACAGGCCGTCGTCGGCGACCTGTTCGCGTACGCGGCCAGCTTCACCGGCGCCGCGCTGCGGCTGCGGCTCACGGACCACCGCAGGGCCCAGGTGGTCCTGCGGGACATCGCGCCCGTCATCGAGGAGGTGGCGGGGGCGGCCCTGCGGCGCGAACTCGCCGATCTCGGCGGGTGCGTTCCGATGGCCGACGTTATGTCGGGCCGTCACGAACGGGCCGAGGCCCGGCTGTTCGCCACTTGAACCCTTCCCTCCGGCATTGCTTCCAGAAGGTGCGTGACTGTTGATGAACGAGGACAACGTCCTGCGGGTCGGCATCGGCGGCCCCGTCGGCTCCGGCAAGACGGCGCTGATCGAGGCCCTGGTGCCGGTGCTCATCGAGCGCGGCCACCGGCCCGCCGTGATCACGAACGACATCTACACGCAGGAGGACGCCCACCACGTCCGCCGCACCCTGGCCGGGGTGCTCGACCCCGAGCGGGTGGTGGGCGTGGAGACCGGCGCGTGCCCGCACACCGCCGTGCGCGACGATCCGACGATGAACCTCGCCGCCGGCGCCGAGATGCTGGAGCGGTTCCCCGATGTCGACACCCTGCTCTACGAGTCGGGGGGCGACAACCTCACCCTGACCTTCAGCCCGGTCCTGGTCGACATGTTCCTCTTCGTCCTGGACACCGCCGAGGGCGAGAAGATGCCCCGCAAGCGGGGTCCGGGCATCACCGAGTCCGACATGCTCGTGATCAACAAGATCGACATCGCCCAGTACGTCCGCGCGGACCTCGGCGTGATGGAGCGCGACGCGAACCTCGTGCGCGACGGGCGCCCCGTGGCCCTGACCAACTGCCTGACCGGTGAGGGCCTGGAGGAGGTCGCCACCTTCATCGAGTCCTTCCGCCGGGTGCGGGCGTGAGCATCGTGGCGGCCGCCCCCGCGCCGGCGCCCCGCGTCCGGCTGGACCCCGCGCACTACGAGCCCCCGCGCGTCCCGCCGGAGGTGCTCCGGCACGCCTCGGCTCCGGACACCCTCGGTGTCGGGAGCCCCGGCAAGGTCGGCCTGCTGGAGCTGGGCTTCGAGCGGGCCGGCGGGCGCACCGAGCTGGTGCGGCACTACCAGAAGTCCCCGCTGCAGATCATGCGGCCGCTCTACTTCGACCCGCACCGCCCCGATCTGCCGGTCACCTTCCTGATGTCCACGGGCGGCGGGATCATCCAGGCCGACCGGCTGCGCACCGACCTCGGCTTCGGCCCCGGCACCTCGGCGCTCGTGACGACCCAGGCGGCCACCAAGGTCTACCGGATGGAGCACGACTACGCCGTCGCGCAGACCTTCCTGAGTGCCGGGCCGGACGCGTACGTCGAGTACCTCCCGGACCCGGTCATCCCCTACGCCGACTCGCGCTTCTACCAGCGGACGGTGATCACCGCCGACCCCGGCGCCACGGTGCTGGCGAGCGAGACGGTGCTGTCCGGCCGGCTCGCGCGCGGCGAGCGCAACGCCTACGCGGTCTTCGCCTCCGACTTCGAGCTGCGCCGACCGGACGGCGAGCCGCTCGCGCTGGACACCGTACGACTGGAGCCCGGGGGCCGCGGGGGTCGCGGGGGCTCCG
Source organism: Streptomyces sp. NPDC054956 (assembly GCF_053609185.1). Lineage (NCBI taxonomy): Bacteria > Bacillati > Actinomycetota > Actinomycetes > Kitasatosporales > Streptomycetaceae > Streptomyces > Streptomyces sp. NPDC054956. The sequence goes on from NZ_JBSGXB010000333.1 coordinate 4,527, forward strand.
GGGTCGACGGGCCCGCCGTGCTGGCCGGCCACCCTGTGACAGCCTGCTTCTTCGCCGTCAGCCCGCTCGCGCCCGCCCGGGAGCTCGCCGATCTGCTCCACGGGGCCCTGGCCGGCCGCGGACTCCCGTACGGGGTCAGCGTGCTGCCGCAGGACTGCGGGGCCTGGGTGCGGGTGCTCGGCGAGCGCACCGAGGCGGTGACCCGGGCGCTCGGTGCCGCCTGGGACGCCGTGCGGCTCAGGCTGATCGGCGTACCCGCCCCGGACCTGCGCAAGACCTGACCCACCCGCCCCGAAGGCAGCCGTCGCCCGCCGCGGTGACGACGCCCCGGCCGAAGGCGTTAAGAGCGCGTAAGGATCGAGTCGGAGGCGTGCAAAAGCGATCAGTTTCCGTACGCTCAGTCCGCGGTCGTACTAATGGCCGGATCCGAGCTGTACGACAGGAGCACCACGATGGCAGCCGCCACCGCGACCCCGACCACGCGACTGCGTGCCTGGCTGCTGGAGGGTCTCACCGACCGGCCCAAGCACTCCGGCGGGGACGGGCACGCCGCCCCGGAAGCCCACGAGGGGCGGCCGTGGTGGCGGGTGATGTGCCTGACGGGCCTCGACTACTTCTCCACGCTCGGCTACCAGCCGGGCATCGCGGCGCTCGCGGCCGGCCTGCTCTCGCCGCTGGCCACGATCGTGCTGGTGATCCTCACCCTGTTCGGCGCGCTGCCCGTCTACCGGCGGGTGGCCGAGGAGAGCCCGCACGGCGAGGGCTCGATCGCGATGCTGGAGCGGCTGCTGTCGTTCTGGAAGGGCAAGCTGTTCGTCCTGACCCTGCTCGGGTTCGCGGCGACCGACTTCCTGATCACCATCACCCTTTCGGCCGCCGACGCTACCGCGCACCTGGTGGAGAACCCGCACCTCACCAGCACCCTCGACGGCCACCAGGTGCTCATCACCCTGATCATGATCGCCCTGCTCGGCGCGGTGTTCCTCAAGGGGTTCAGCGAGGCCATCGGCGTCGCCGTGTTCCTGGTGGCCACCTACCTGGGCCTGAACGTGGTCGTCATGGCCGTCGGCCTGTGGCAGGTGATCAGCGAGCCGCACGTCATCACCGACTGGTCGAGCGCGCTGACCACCGAACACGGCAACCCGTTCATGATGATCGCCATCGCGCTCGTCGTGTTCCCCAAGCTCGCGCTCGGCATGTCCGGCTTCGAGACCGGTGTCGCGGTCATGCCGCACGTCCAGGGCGACCCCGGCGACACCCCCGACAAGCCGGCGGGCCGCATCCGCGGCACGAAGAAGCTGCTGACCACGGCCGCCGTGATCATGAGCGTGTTCCTGATCTGCTCCAGCTTCATCACCACCCTGCTGATCCCGGCGGACGAGTTCAAGGCGGGCGGCGAGGCCAACGGACGGGCGCTCGCCTACCTCGCCCACGAGCACCTGGGCTCGGCCTTCGGCACGGTCTACGACGTCTCCACGATCCTCATCCTCTGGTTCGCCGGCTCCTCCGCGATGGCGGGCCTGCTCAACCTCATGCCGCGCTACCTGCCCCGCTACGGCATGGCCCCGCACTGGGCCCGCGCCCTGCGCCCGATGGTCATCGTCTTCACCCTCATCGCCTTCCTGGTGACCTGGCTGTTCGACGCCGACGTCGACGCGCAGGGAGGCGCGTACGCCACCGGCGTCCTGGTCCTGATCACCTCGGCCGCCGTCGCCGTGACCATCGCGGCCCGCCGGGCCTCGGAGCGCGGCTGGACCATCGCCTTCGGCGTCATCTCCGCGGTCCTCGTCTACACCACCGCCGTGAACGTCGTGGAGCGGCCGGACGGCGTGAAGATCGGCGCCTGCTTCATCGCGGGCATCATGGCGCTGTCCCTCCTCTCCCGCCTCGCCCGGGTCTTCGAGCTGCGCGTCACCCACGTCGAGCTGGACGACATGGCGGCCCGCTTCATCCGCGACACCGCCAACCGCACGATCCGGTTCATCGCCAACGAGCCCGACAACCGGGACAAGGCCGAGTACCGCGAGAAGGTCGAGCAGATCCGCGCGGACAACGACATCCCGGCCGCCGACGACGTGATGTTCGTCGAGGTCACCGTCCTGGACGCGTCCGAGTTCGAGTCCGGCATGCGGGTGCGCGGAGAGGTCCTGCACGACCGCTACCGCGTCCTGACCCTGGAGAGCTCCAGCATCCCCAACGCCCTGGCCGCCCTGCTGCTCCACGTACGCGACGAGACGGGCCAGCGCCCCCACATCTACTTCGAGTGGACCGAGGGCAACCCGATGGCCAACTTCCTGCGCTTCTTCCTCTTCGGCCAGGGCGAAGTCGCCCCCGTCACCCGCGAGGTCCTGCGCGAGGCCGAACCCGACCGCGCCCGCCGCCCCCACGTCCACGCCGGCTGACCGGGCCCGGCGGCCCGCTCGCCGGCATGACGAACACTTGACGCAAGGTTGACCACTTCGGTGGCGATCGGACCGGGGAAGGTCAACTACCTTCCCCGGCATGCCCTTACACCCCCCGGCCCTGCCGGTCCTGCCCTACCGGAAGCCGACCCGCGGGCGCGACTACTGGGAACTGGACGACGTACTGCCCGATCCGGCCGCCGTACGGGAGCGCCTGCTCGCCCGGGACGACTGGACCGAGGGATACCCCCACAAGCCCGAGGCCTGGCCGGGACTCCGCTCGATGCCGGCACTGGAGCCGGACGAACTCGCCCGCGTGGAGCGGCTGGTGCTCCGGGCGACCGGAGAACGCCGGATCTGGGCGCAGCGGCCCGCCGGCGGCGGCACCTTCAACCACAACTGCGTGCAGGTCGTCGGCGAGGGCGAATGCGAGCCGCGGCCCCACACCGACTCGCGCAACCTGTGCCGGTACGCGGCGGTGCTCTACCTCAACCCCCGGGTCCCGAAGGACTGCGGCACCAGCTTCTACCGCCAGCGCCTGCCGGGCGGCTCCCTCGGCGGCAACCAGGTGGCCGCCCCGCACAACAACCTGGTCGACGCGCTGGGCACCCGCTTCGTCGCGCCGGACTCCTTCGTCGAGGACGTACGGGTCCCGCACCGGGCCAACCGGCTGCTGCTCTACTCCGCCAACCTGATCCACACCGCCACCGGCTACTGGGGCCACACCCTGGAGGACAAGCGGATGACGGCGGTGTTCTTCTGGATGGCCTGACCCCGGACCCGTCCCTTTCGGCATCGCCGCCGACGCCGACGCGGCGCGCCTCGCCGAGTCCGTGGACGCGGCCCGCT
>NZ_JBSGXB010000334.1:0-7748 GCF_053609185.1 Streptomyces sp. NPDC054956
GGGCCGGGTCGTCGTCCAGGTGCCCGAGGAGCCGCCGGCGCGGGGCGCGGCCCAGCCGCAGGTCCGCGGCGGCCGCGTCCCGTACGGCCTGGGCGGTCTCCCGGGCGAAGCCGCCCGCGCCGACGATCAGCAGGTCCTCGGTGCCCGGACCCGCCGCCCCGTCCGGCCCGTTCGGGCCGCTCATCCGCCGGCCCGTTCGCGCAGCACCGCCACCACCCGGTCCTGCTGCTCCTCGGTCATCGTGTGGAACAGCGGCAGGATCAGCGAGTCGCGGCTGATCCGCTCGGTCACGGGCAGCGCCGCCGCCCCGTGCCCGGCGTACGCGGGCTCCAGGTGCGAGGCCATGATCCCGCGCCGGGCCGAGATCCCGGCCTCGGCGAGGACCGCGAGCAGTTCGTCCCGGCCGACCGGGAACTCCTCGGTCAGCAGCACCCAGTACGACTGGAAGTTGCCCTCGCCGTGTGCCGGGTCCCGGACGGGGCGCAGGCCGGGGATGCCCGAGAGCAGTTCCTCGTACCGGGCGGCCAGCTCGCGCCGGCGGGCCACGATCTCGTCCAGCTTGCCGAGTTGGACCAGGCCGACCGCGGCCTGGATGTCGGTCATCCGGTAGTTGTAGCCGACTTCCAGGTAGCTCTCGGCGATCGGCTTGCTGCTCGCGTGCCGCTGCGCGGCGGACACGTTCATGCCGTGCTCGCGCAGCCGGCGCAGCCGCTCGGCCCATGCGGCGTCGTCCGTGGTCACCATGCCGCCCTCGCCGGTGGTGATCACCTTGCGGGGGTGGAAGGACCAGGCGGCCAGCAGGGCTCCGTGGCCCACCGACTTGCCGCCCACGGTCGCGCCGATGCCGCAGGCGGCGTCCTCGACCAGCGGGACGCCCCAGTCGGCGCAGGCTTCGCGCAGGGCGTGCACATCGGCCGGCACCCCGCCCTGGTGGACGGCGAGCACGGCCTTCGTGCGCGGGGTGCGCACCGCGTCGACGGTGGCCGGGGTCAGGTTCCCGGTGGCCTCCTCCACGTCCGCGAACACCGGGTGGGCGCCCACGTAGCGCACGGCGTTGGCCGTGGCGATGAAGGACAGCGAGGGCACGATCACCTCGTCGCCCGGGCCGAGGTCCAGGGCGATCAGCGCGAGGTGCAGACCGGTGGTGCAGGAGCTCACGGCGATGCCGTGTTCGGCGCCCACCCGCTCGGCGAAGGCCCGCTCGAACTCGGCGACCCGCGGGCCCTGGGCGACCCAGCCGGAGAGGACCGCGTCGGCCGCCGCCCGCGCCTCGTCCTCGCCGAGCCAGGGGATCATGACGGGGATGCGGGCCGGCCCGTCCTGGGCGGGCGTGGTCCCGGCGCTCATCGGCCCGCCTCCGCGGCGGGGGCGTCGCCGGGAGCGGACTCGGCGGCAGCGGCCGCGTCGGCCTCCCGCTCGGCCCGCCACCAGTCCACCAGGTCCTTGAGGCCGGTGCGCAGGTCTATGTCGGCCGTGAAGCCGAGGCGCTGCGCGGCCTGCGAGGTGTCCGCGAGCCGGCGGGTCACGCCGTTCACGGCGCGGGCCGGTCCGTGCTCCGGCGCCAGGCCCTCGGCGCCCATGGCCTCCAGCAGCCCGTTCGCGAGGTCGAGCAGGCTGGTCTCGGAGCCGCTCGCGACGTTGAACACCTCGTCGGTCAGGTCCGATTCGGCGGCCAGCAGGTTGGCCCTGGCGATGTCCCGGACGTGGACGAAGTCCATGGTCTGGGTGCCGTCGCCGAGGATCAGCGGCGGCTCGCCCGCGGCGATCCGCTCCATCCACCGGATCAGCACCTCGGTGTACAGGCCGTGGATGTCCATCCGGGGGCCGTACACGTTGAAGTAGCGCAGTGCGACGTAGTCCAGGCCGTACATGGCGTGGAAGCTGCGCAGCACGCCCTCGTTGAAGGCCTTCGCGGCCCCGTAGAAGGTGTCGTTGTTGTACGCGTGGTGGCGCTCGGTGGTCGGGAAGGACTCCGCCATCCCGTAGACCGAGGCCGAGGAGGAGGCGATGACCTTGCCCACCCCGGCGGCGGCAGCGGCCTCCAGCACGTTGAACGTGCCGTCGACCATCACCTCGTTCGCCAGCCGCGGCTCCTCGGCGCACTGGGTGATGCGGATCGCCGCCAGGTGGAAGACCAGGTCGGCTCCCTCGGTCGCCTTGCGCACGGCGGCGACGTCCCGGATGTCGCCCTCGACCAGGTCCACGACGCCGCTCGGCAGGGCGCGGGCCAGGTTGGCGGTCCTCCCCCGCACGAAGTTGTCGAGCACGACGATCTCGCGCGCCCCGTTGTCCACCAGCAGGTCCACCAGGTGCGAGCCGATCGTGCCCGCTCCGCCGGTTACCAGAATCCTCTTGCCTCGTACGCTGCTCAACGCCCTGCCCCTACTGAGTCGGTCATGGTGTTTCCCGTCGTGCCCGACGCCGCGCCGCGCGCGGCCCCGGGCACGGATGCTTCGTGAACTGTCAACGTCCGGTGCGCAGTCCGACGACCGCGCCGCGGAACTCCAGGCTCCTGGAGGCCGCTTCGAGGATGTCGAGTACCTGCAGGCCCGCCCGGCCGTCGGTGAGCGCCGGCCGTCCGCCCCGGATCGCGGAGGCGAACTCCTCGACCATGGTCCGCAGGGCCTCCTTCTCGCCGAGCGCGGGAGCCACCATGTCGCCGGTCCGGTAGGAGACGAGCATGTCGCGGCGCTCGTCCGCGCCGATCTCCTGCGGGGCGGTCAGGTCCACGCCCCGGTCGAACACCGCGACGCGCTGGGTGGGGTTGAGGTCGTCCCACACCAGGGTCCGCTTGGAGCCGCCGACCATGGTGGTGCGGACCTTGACGGGGGACAGCCAGTTGACGTGCACGTGGGCGATGGCGCCGGTGTTGAGCTGGAGCGTCAGGTAGGCCACGCAGGACTGGCCGGCTCCGATCGGGTCGGCGCCGTGCGCCGCCACCGCGACCGGGTGGACGTTCTCCGGGAGGATGAAGTCGAGGACCGACAGGTCGTGCGGGGCCAGGTCCCACAGGACGTCGATGTCCTTCTGGACCAGCCCGAGGTTGATCCTCACGGAGTCCACGAACTGGATCTCGCCGAGTTCGCCGGAGCGGACCATGTCCCGGATGCGGGCCACCGCGGGGGTGTAGCAGTAGGTGTGGTCGCACATGAGGGTGAGACCGCGTTCCTCGGCCTCGTTCACCAGCCGCAGACCGTCCTCGTACGTGGCCGCGAGCGGCTTCTCCACGAGGACGTGCTTGCCGGCGCGCAGGGCGGCCAGCGCGACGTCGAGGTGGGTGCCGGCCGGAGTGGCCACGGCGACGGCGTCGACGCCGGGGTCGGCGAGGACCGCTTCGTAGTCCGAGGTCGCCTGGACCGTGGAGTATCCGCCGAGCACCTGCTTGGCGCGGTCGACGTTCAGGTCGCAGAGCCAGCGCAGCCGGAACTCCGGGCTGGACTGGAAATTGCGGACCAGGTTGGGGCCCCAGTAGCCCGCGCCGACGACGGCCACGCCCAACGGCCCCGCAGGCGTCCCGCCTGCGGCTCCGGCGCCCCGCCCCACGTCCTTCGCGGTGTCCTTCACAGCGTTCCCTTTCCTTCCGCGCACGCCCGAGGGCATGTCGACGACCCATGGCCGGGACGCGTGCGAAGGAAGGGGGTGCCGTCGACGGCAGGCCGGGCCGCCTGCGCGACCCGTCTGCGACCCGCCCGACGGCGCTGGCCCCCACGACCGATGCCGTACGTGTTCCACGTACTTCCGCCCCCCGGCCGTCCGGCACCCCTCGCGCCGGTCCGGCCCCGGGCAGGCGGCCTGTTCCCCCAAGCCGCCGCGCCCGTCCCTGACTCAACTTCCCTGCACCGATCGGATCATGGCGTCGCCGAAGCACGCCGAATCCGGTCGGCTGGGTTCAATCTAGACCACCGCGCGTACCCCCGGGGAGAGTTGGAGTAAACGGTCGGTACAGGCGTTCGGCCGTGCATACTTCCGGGGTGACCAGCATCGTGATCCCGGCCCACAACGAGGGCCGGGTCATCGGCCGGCTCCTCGACGCGCTCCTGACCGGAACCCCGGACTCCGGGCCCGACATCGTCGTGGTGTGCAACGGCTGTACCGACGACACCGCCGCCGTGGCGGGCGCCCGCGGCCCCCGCGTCCGGGTGGTGGAGATCCCGACTCCCTCCAAGCACCAGGCCCTCCGGGTCGGCGACGAGCACGCCAAGGGCTTTCCCCGGCTGTACGTGGACGCCGACGTCGAGGTCGGGGCCGCCGACGTACGGGCCCTGGCCGGCGCCCTCTCCGACCGCCCGGAGCTGCTCGCCGCGGCCCCCGGCCGCGATATCCCGCTGTCCGGCTGCGCCTGGCCGGTCCGGGCGTACTACCGGGTCTGGCAGCTGCTGCCGGCCGTCCGCGAGGGGCTGTTCGGGCGCGGGGTCATCGCCGTCTCCGCATCGGGCCACGCGCGGATCGCCGCCCTGCCCCCGCTGATGGCGGACGATCTGGCCGCCTCCCTGGCCTTCGCCCCCGCGGAGCGGAGCGTGGTCGAGGCGGCCCGGGTCGTCGTGCACCCGCCGCGCACCTGGGCCGACCTCATCAAACGCCGGGTCCGGGCGGCCACTTCGTCCGCCGAGCTGGAGCGCTTCCAGGCCGCGCGGCCCGCCGGCCCGGCCTCGTCCGTACCGTCCGCGCGCACCGGTGCGGGAGACCTGCGGGCGCTGCTCCGGGCCCAGCCGCGGCTGCTCCCGGGGGTCGTGGTGTTCGTGGTGGCGGCCCTCGCGGCCCGCCGGGGCTCCCGCAAGGCCATCGCCAGCGGGGACTTCTCCACCTGGCTGCGCGACGAGAGCAGCCGGCAGGGCTGAGGCCCCGCGACCGGCCCGGGCAGCCCGAACTCCCGGGCAGCCCGGTCGGCCCGATCTGCGCGAGCGGCCCGGCCGGCCGATTCGAGCCGACCGGCCGAATCCTGCCGTACGAGGCCCAGTTGGCCCGTACAACCATTAGGGTGCCACTCGTACGTACGAGTGACTCAGACCGTCTGCACCGGGAGCTCGGAACCATGTACCTCGCGGACCGCTCCGCGCCGGCGGGCGCGAAGACCGCACCGGACGGAGGCCCCACCCGGGCCCCTGCGGTCGCTTCGGCCGTCCTCGCGCTCGGCACGGTCAGTCTGATCACCGACGTCTCCTCCGAGATGGTCACCGCCGTCCTGCCGCTCTACCTGGTCGCCGGGCTGGGCCTGAGCCCGCTGGGCTTCGGCGCGCTCGACGGCCTGTACAACGGGGTCAGCGCACTGGTGCAGTTGACCGGCGGCCACCTCGCCGACCGGATACGCAACCACAAGCTGATCGCCGGCATCGGCTACGGCCTGTCCGCGCTGTGCAAGCCGCTGCTGCTGCTCGCCCACAGCCTCGGCCCGGTGGGCGTGATCCTCGCGCTGGAACGCACCGGCAAGGGCCTGCGCACCGCCCCGCGCGACGCGCTCATCTCCCTGTCCACGCCGCCCGAGTTGCAGGGCCGAGCCTTCGGCGTGCACCGCGCCATGGACACCACCGGCGCCCTGCTCGGCCCCCTCGCGGCCTTCTTCATCCTGAGCCTGACGGTCGACGGGTACGACGCCGTCTTCGGGGTCAGCGCCTGCATCGCCGCCCTGGGCGTCGTGGTGCTCATGCTGTTCGTCCCGTCCGGCGCCGCCGCCGCGGGTACGGCTCCCGCCGAGGCCCGGCCACGCCCCGCCGCGACCCCGGAACCCGGCTCCGCCACCGCCACGGGCGCCGCCACCACCGCTCCCGTCGGCGTCCCGGCCGAAGCCGGGCCCGCCGCGCCGAAGCCGGGCGCGGTGAACGTGCGCGAGGCACTGGGCCTGCTGCGCCTGCCCCGGCTGCGCGCCCTGGCTGCCTGCGCCGCCCTGCTGGGGCTGACCACCGTCTCCGACGCCTTCCTCTACCTGCTGCTCCAGGACCGCACCGGCGTCGGCGAGCGCTGGTTCCCGCTCCTCCCCCTGGGCACCGCCGCCGTGTTCCTGCTGCTGGCCGTGCCCGCCGGCGCGCTCGCCGACCGGATCGGCCGCCGCACCGTGTTCCTGACCGGGCACGCCCTCCTGCTGACCGGCTACGGCCTGCTGCTGTGGGCCCCCGCCTGGCCCGCCCTGCCGTACCTGGTCCTGGTCCTGCACGGCATGTTCTACGCCGCCACCGACGGGGTGCTGCCCGCCGCCGTCGCCGCGACCGTCCCGGCGAAGCTGCGGGCGACCGGGATCGCGCTCGTCGGCACCGGCCAGGCCCTGTCCCGCTTCGGCTGCTCGCTCGCCTTCGGCGGGGCCTGGACGCTCTGGGGCTCGGGCCCCGCGCTCACCGCCGCGGCGGCCGGCCTGTGCTGCTGCGCGGCCGTCGCCGGATTCGTACTCCGCCCCACGGCCCCGGACGGCGCACCCGTCCCGCACCCCCGACGCACCCCAGGAACCCGAGGAACCCGATGACGCGCTCACGCCGGCTGCTCGTACTCGCCCTGGCCGTGCTGCTCCTCGGAGGGGTGGCCGGCGCGATGGTGGTACGCGCCGCCGCCCGCTCCGAGCAGACCAAGGAGGGCGATCCGACGGCCACCGAGGGCCGGGTCACCCTCGACCGGAAGGACGGGCTGGCCTTCCTCAACGGTGCTCAGGGCCCGCACCGCGGGGCCCTCGTATCGGTGCCGGCCCAGTCGCCCCAGGCCGGGCGCACCGCCTCCTCCCTGAACTGCCAGCGGTTCTACGCGGCTTCCGGCACCGGTGTCTGCCTCAACTCCTCCCCCGGCGCGCTCGCCCAGGACAACAAGGCGATCGTCGTCGACTCGGAGCTGCGTACGGTGCGCAGCTTCCCGCTGGCGGGGACCCCGTCCCGGGCCCGGGTCTCGCCGAGCGGCCGGTTCGCCGCCTGGACCGTCTTCGTCGCCGGGGAGTCCTACGGCGCGGCGTTCTTCTCCACGCGCACCTCGATCGTGGACACCCGTTCCGGCACGGCCGAACCGGACCTGGAGAAGTTCTCCATCGAGCTGGAGGGCCGCCCCTACAGTTCGGGGGACGTGAACTTCTGGGGGGTGACGTTCTCCAAGGACGACGACACCTTCTACGCCACCCTCGGCACCAACGGCCAGACGTACCTGGTGAAGGGGTCGATCTCGCGGCGCAGCTTCACCACCCTCGCCAAGAACGTCGAGTGCCCCTCCCTGTCGCCCGACGAGACGAGGGTCGCGTACAAGAAGCGCGTGCAGCGCGGCGCGTCCCTGTGGCGGGAGCACGTCCTGGACCTCGGCACCCTGAAGGAGCAGCCGCTCGCGGAGAAGCGCAGCGTGGACGACCAGGCCCTCTGGCTCGACGACCGCACCCTCGCCTACGCCCTGCCGGCCGAGGGCTCGGTGGACACCACCGACGTGTGGACCGTTCCGGCGGACGGCACCGGCACCCCGCGCGTCCTGGCGCCGGCGGCCTCCTCGCCGACCCGCCTCGGCTGACTCAGTCCTCGGAGTCCTCGCCGGCGGCCCGCCGCCGGTACTCGGCGTTGATCCGCTGGGCTTCTTCCAGCTGGTCCTCGAGGATGACGATGCGGCAGGCGGACTCGATGGGGGTCCCCTGGTCGACGAGCTCCCGGGCGCGGGCGGCGATGCGCAACTGGTAGCGGGAGTAGCGGCGGTGGCCGCCTTCCGAACGGAGCGGGGTGATCAGACGGGCTTCGCCGATCGCGCGGAGGAAGCCCGGTGTGGTGCCGAGCATCTCGGCGGCCCGGCCCATGGTGTAGGCC
>NZ_JBSGXB010000335.1:0-7739 GCF_053609185.1 Streptomyces sp. NPDC054956
GACACTCGACACCCGGGACGCCCCCCGGCAACTGTCGAAGCCAGCTCGCGCACAGACCCCGCCCACCCGGCGCCCCCACCGGTCCGTCAAAGCCACCGAGTGCCTGGGCCCCGCCAACCCCCGGCCCCGACCCCGACCAGCCGTCAAAGCCAGCGCCCCGCTCGTGGCCCCCGACGCCACCTAGGCCGAGGGGTGCGCCCCGCTCACCGGCGCGATCCACTGAATCGCCGCCGGCTCGCTCTTCCCCCGCCGGAACAGCCCGCGTCGGCGGGCGGGTTGCCCGGAGGCCCCGGGTTCGCCCCGGACCAGTTGGCGGTAGCCCGGCTCCCAGTCCTCGACCGCGAAGGCTCGGCCGTTGATCTCGTAGAGGCCGCCGTCCAGGCGGTCCACCAGGTACAGGTTGCCGCCGACCAGTTGGTGGCTGGGGTCGCCCGTGCGGACGAACTCGGCGGTCGCCACGCTCACCACCCAGCACAGCGGATGTTCGGTCACCTCTGAGACCGCCATGTCCACCATGTCCGCGGGTGGTCCGAACGACCTGGCCGACTGGTTCCGCTGTTCAACGAGGGCCGCGACCAACCGCACGGCGTGTTCTCTTCCGATCACCCGCACATCATCCCGGACGCCCGCCCGTTCCCCTACGCCTTCCCCTAACCCCCCGGCCCCTGCCCCGTGGATCCCCGTACCACCAGCTCCGGCTGGAAGACGTACTCCGTGCGCTGGACCGGGGTCCCCGCCACCGACTCCAGGAGGGCTCCGACCGCCGCCGTCGCCATCGCGCGGACCGGCTGGCGGATCGTGGTCAGCGGCGGGTCCGTGAAGGCGATCAGCGGGGAGTCGTCGAAGCCGACCACCGAGACGTCCTCCGGGACGCGCAGCCCCCGCTCGCGCGCCGCGCGGATGACGCCCAGGGCCATGGGGTCGCTGCCGCACACGATGCCCGTGCAGCCGCGGTCCAGCAGGGCTCCGCCCGCCGCGTGGCCGCCCTCGACCGTGAACAGGGTGCGCTGGATGAGCCCGTCGGCGGCGGCCGTGGGGAGGGCGGCCTTGAAGCCGGCCTCCTTGCGGGCCGACGGGACGTAGCGCGTCGGCCCGATGGCGAGGCCGATCCTGCGGTGCCCGAGGTCCTCCAGGTGCCGGACCGCCATGTCGGCGGCCGCGCGGTCGTCCGGGGAGATGAACGGTGCCTGGACCTGCTCGTTGAAGCCGTTGATCATGACGAACGGGACGCCCCGCGCCGCGAGCCGCTGGTAGCGGGACGGGTCGGCGGAGGAGTCGGCGTGCAGGCCCGACAGGAACACGATGCCCGTGACCCCGCGCTCCTCCAGCTGCTCCACCAGCTCGTCCTCGGTGGCCCCGCCCGGGGTCTGCGTGCACAGCACCGGCGTGTAGCCGTGTCCCGCCAGCGCCTGCTCGATGACCTGGGCGAACGCGGGGAAGATCGGGTTGGTGAGCTCGGGGATCAGCAGGCCGACCAGCCCGTTGCTGCGCCGGCGCAGCCGGACCGGCCGCTCGTAGCCCAGCAGGTCCATGGCGGCCAGCACCTTGTGACGGGTGCCGGACGCCACGCCGGACTTGCCGTTGAGGACACGGCTGACGGTCGCCTCGCTGACCTCGGCCTGCGCGGCGATGTCCGTCAGCCGGAGCGGAGAAGTCACCCCCTCCACCACACCGCCGTGTCGGCAGGCAGTACCGACGGGTCGGTGAGGTCACCGCTGGAGAGCAGGACGGTGCCCGGCGCGGGTATCCGTACCGGCTCGTCCGTGGTGTTCACGGTGCAGGTGAACTCGCCGCGGCGGAAGGCCAGGACGCCCGCCGGGGCCTCCAGCCACTCCACGGCGTCGCCGGCGCCCAGTTCCGGGCGCTCGCGGCGGATGCGCAGCGCCGAGCGGTACAGCTCCAGCGTCGAGCCCGGGTCCCCGGTCTGCGCGGCCACGCTCAGGCCGGCCCAGTCGGCCGGCTGCGGCAGCCAGCTCCCGCCGTCGCCGAAGCCGTACGGGGCTTCGCCGCCGGACCACGGGATCGGCACGCGGCAGCCGTCGCGCAGCCCGTCCTGGCCCTCGCCCCGCACGAAGGCCGGGTCCTGCCGCACCCCGTCCGGCAGGTCCAGCACCTCGGGCAGGCCCAGCTCCTCGCCCTGGTAGACGTACGCCGACCCGGGCAGCGCCAGCATCAGCAGGGCGGCCGCCCGCGCCCGGGCCAGACCCTGCTCCCCGCCCCCGTACCGCGTGACGTGACGTACGACGTCGTGGTTGGACAGCACCCACGTCGTCGGGGCGCCCACCGGGCGCATCGCGTCCAGCGAGTCGTCGATGGTGGCGCGCAGTGCCTGCGCGTCCCATCCGGTGTTCAGGTAGTGGAAGTTGAAGGCCTGGTGCAGTTCGTCGGGGCGCAGGTACATGGCCGTGCGGTCGGCGCTCGGCGTCCAGGCCTCGGCGACGCCGATGCGGTCGCCCGCGTACTCGTCGAGGACGGTGCGCCAGGAGCGGTAGATCTCGTGGACCCCGTCCTGGTCGAAGAAGGGCAGCACCTGGTTGCCGAGCAGCTTGAGCTGTCCGCCGCGGCCGAGGTCGGGCAGGCCGGGGGCCTTGACCAGGCCGTGGGCCACGTCGATGCGGAAGCCGTCGACGCCGAGGTCGAGCCAGAAGCGCAGGATGGAGCGGAACTCGTCCTGGACGGCGGGGTGTTCCCAGTTGAAGTCGGGCTGTTCGGGCGCGAAGAGGTGCAGGTACCACTCGCCGTCGGCGACGCGGGTCCAGGCCGGCCCACCGAAGATCGACTCCCAGTCGTTGGGGGGCAGGCTGCCGTCCGCACCCGCTCCGGGCCGGAAGTGGAAGCGTTCGCGCAGCGGGGAGCCGGGGCCCTCGCGGAGCGCCTGCTTGAACCATTCGTGCTGGTCGGAGCAGTGGTTGGGGACGAGGTCGACGATGATCCGCAGGTCCAGCGCGTGGGCTTCGCGGATCACGGCGTCGGCGTCGTGCAGGGTGCCGAACATCGGGTCGATGGCCCGGTAGTCGGCGACGTCGTAGCCCGCGTCGGCCTGCGGGGAGGCGTAGAAGGGGCTGAGCCACACGGCGTCGACGCCGAGTTCCTTGAGGTAGGGCAGGCGGCTGCGGATGCCTTCGAGGTCCCCCATGCCGTCCCCGTTGGAGTCGGCGAAGCTGCGCGGATAGACCTGGTAGATCACCGCTTCTCTCCACCAGCCGGGCAGGGTGCCGGTGGAGGTGGGGAGTGCGTCGGCGAGGTGCTGGGTCATGTCGTCCTTGGAGAGGTCGGGCCGGGCGGTACGAGGGGCGGGGCGCGGGGTGGTCAGCCCTTGGTCGCGCCTGCCGTCATCCCGGCGACGAGGTGACGCTGGGCGAAGACGAAGAAGAGTGCCGCGGGGATGGCGATGACGACCGAGGCGGCAGTCATCGGGCCCCAGTTGGCGGTGTACTGGGTGACGAAGGTCTGCAGTCCGCCGGCCAGGGTGAGGTTGTCCTCGCCGACCATGAAGGCGGAGGCGTACGCGACTTCGCCCCATGCGGTGATGAAGGAGTAGAAGCCGGTGACGGCGAGGCCGGGCTTGGCCAGCGGGAGGATCAGGCGCCAGAAGGTGCCGAAGGGGTTGAGCCCGTCGACGCGGCCGGATTCGTCGATCTCGACCGGGATGGTGTCGAAGAAGCCCTTCATCATCCAGGCGCAGAACGGCACGGCGATGGTGAGGTACGTGATGATCAGGCCGAGCGGCTGGTTGAGCAGTCCGAGCTGTCCCATGAGGTTGTAGAGCGGGACGATCAGGATGGCCATGGGGAACATCTGCGTGATGAGCAGGGTCCACATCAGGGGCCGCATGCCGGGGAACTTGAACCGGCTGACGGCGTATCCGGTGGTGGCCGCGATGAACACGCCGAGGACGGTGGTGACGCCGGCGACGAGCACGGAGTTGCCGAACCAGGTGAAGAAGGACGTCGACTCGACCAGGAAGCGGTAGTTCTCCAGGGTCGGGTTCTTGACGAGGTCCGTGCTGACGGCCTGCTTGGCGGGCTTGAGCGAGGTCAGCAGGACCCACAGCACGGGGAAGACCGCGATCACGGACGCGGCGACGAGGGTGCCGTGCAGGCCGATGGAGGCGAGCGGGGAGCGCTTGCCCCGCGGGCGGGCGGAGGTCGTCACGGTCACCACACCTCTCCCTGCTTGCGCAGCGAGCGCCGGTAGACCAGCGCGAAGATCATGAGCAGCAGGAGGATCAGTACGCCCCAGGTCGCCGAGCCGGCGAAGTCGCGCGGGCTCGTCACGAACGCCTCGCGGAAGGCCTGGGTGACCAGGATCTCGGTGGCGTCGCCGGGACCGCCCCGGGTGAGCAGGAAGATCACCGGGAACATGTTGAAGGTCCAGATGGTGGAGAGCAGGATCACCGTCATGCTGACGGCGCGCAGCCCCGGCAGGGTGATGTGGCGGAAGCGCTGCCAGGGGCCGGCCCCGTCCATCTCGGCGGCTTCGTAGAGCTCTCCGGGGATGGACTGCATGCCGCCGAGCAGGGCGACCATCATGAAGGGGACGCCGAGCCAGACGTTGACGGCGATGACCGAGATCTTGGCCCAGGTCGGGTCGTCGAGCCACGGGATGGCGGCGATGCCACCGCCTTCGAGGAGCTTGTTGAGGATGCCGCTGTCGCGGTTGAAGAGGAACCGCCAGGCGAAGACGGAGACGAATCCGGGGACGGCCCAGGGCAGGATGAGTGCCATCCGGTAGGCGGCGCGTCCCTTGAACTCGCGGTTGAGCATGGTGGCGAGGGCGAGGCCGAGCGTGAAGGTGATCGACACGCAGGCGACGGTCCACACCACCGTCCACACCAGCCGCTGCAGGAAGACCGGGTCGGCGAGGACGGTCGCGTAGTTGTCGAGTCCGACGAACTTGTACGTCGCCTCGATGTGGTTGGCGCCGATGGTGCGGCCGACGTTGCGCTCGGTGGCGTCGGTCAGCGACAGGTAGATGCCGCGGACGAGCGGCCAGCCGATGATCACGCCGAGGACGAGCACCACCGGGGCGACCATGGCCCAGGCGTACCAGTGGGTGGCCAGTGCGCGCCTCAGTCCGGGGCGGTTCCCGCGGTCAGTCCTGCGGCTCCGGCCGCGGGCGGCGCGGCCGGGGTCAGGACCGGCCTCGCTGCCCGCGGCCTTCGCCACCGACTGGCTGGTGTGAGCAGCCATGTTTCGTTACTTCCAGCCCTTGAGGATCTTGCGGAATTCGACGCCGGCCGCCTTGGCCGCGTCCTCCGGGCTCGAGGCCCCGGTGATCGCCTTGGTGTATTCGACCTTCAGCGGCTCGAAGAGGGAGCCGTTCTCCGGGATCCAGGCGCGCTCGACGGCCTTGTCGACGGCCGGCTTGAAGAACTGGACCATCTCGCTGGACTTGACGTCGGGCTGCTCGTAGGCGGCGGTCCGGGTCGGGAGCAGGCTCAGCTCCTTGGCGGACTGGACCTGCACCTCCTGCGAGGTCATGTACTCGACGAAGGCGTTCGCGGCGGCGATGTTCTTGGAGCCGGCGTAGACGGCGAGGTCGTGGCCGCCCTGCGGGGCACCGGCCTTGACGGAGCCGGCCGGGACGGCGGCGATGCCGAGGTTGGCCTTGTCCTTGAACTGGTCGCCCGCGTAGCTGTCGGCCACGGCCCAGGGGCCGTTGATCATCATGGCGACCTCGCCCGACTTGAAGGCGGTCTGCATGTTGGTCCAGCCGTCGGTGGCGTTGGTGATCGCCGCGCCCGAGGCGACCAGGTCGCGGGCGGTCTTGAAGGCCTTGACGCCCGCCGCGTTGTCGACGGTGACCGTCTTGGTCTTCGCGTCGACGAGGTCGCCGCCCTCGCCGTAGATGAGCGGCAGGAACCAGTACGAGTCGTCGCCGCGCAGGTAGAGGCCGGTCTTGCCGCTCTTGGCCTTGATGGCGGCGGCGGCGGTCTTCAGCTCTTCCAGCGTCTTGGGGGGCTGGACGCCGGCGTCGGCGAGCATCTTCTTGTTGTAGAAGAGGCCCATGGTGTCGATGACCTGCGGGACGCCGTAGGTCTTGCCCTCGTACTTGGCGCTGGCCGCGGCCTGGGGCAGGAACTCGGAGTCGACCTTCTTGGCCGTGTCGGCCGGGACCTCGGCGAGGTAGCCGAGGGAGGCGAAGTCGGCGACCCAGCCCACGTCGGCGCGGATGACGTCGGGGGCCTCGGCGCCGCTGCTGAAGGCGTTCTTGACCTTGTTCTGCGCGTCGCCGTAGGGGACGTTGACGTACTTGACGGTCACCTTGGGGTGCTTGGCCGTGAACGCCTCGGCGAGCTTCTGGAACGAGGCCTTCTCGGCGTCGTTCGAGGTGTCCCACCACGTGACCGTGCCGGAGAGCTCTCCGCCGGCCTTGGTGTCGCCGCTGTCGTTCTTGCCGTCACCGCCGCAAGCCGTCGCCGCGAGCGCCAGAGTCGCGACCAGCGCGGTGGCCGCTATGCCACGCCGCATATGAACTCCTTCGATGATCCCGGCCGCGCCTCGCGGTCCTGAGTTGCCGAGAACGTAACAAGCCTGCAAGCCGTCCGAAAGACCTTGCGGCAATTTTCTGCAAGAGAAGCTGATCGTTACATCCGTGTGTCCGTACGGTTGCCGCAGCTTGCTGTTAGTTCGAACCCTCTTCGACTGTCCGGGCCCGCAACCAGCGGGTGCGTACTCGCGTTGACCCGATATGACCCACGAGTTGACCGCCTCCCGGCTTGCAAGCGCTTCCAGCAACGCCACCGCAAGCGGCGGCTGGTGGCGCGATGCCGTCATCTACCAGGTGTACGTGCGCTCCTTCGCCGACAGCGACGGCGACGGCGTCGGGGACCTGCGCGGGGTCCGCGAGCGCCTCCCCCACCTGGCCCGGCTCGGCGTGGACGCGGTGTGGCTGACCCCCTTCTACGTCTCCCCGCAGGCGGACGGCGGCTACGACGTCGCGGACTACCGGGCCGTCGACCCCCTCTTCGGCGACCTCTCCGACGCCGACGCCCTGGTCCGCTCCGCCCACGCGCTGGGGCTGCGCGTCATCGTGGACGTGGTGCCGAACCACACCTCCGCGGAGCACCCCTGGTTCCGCGAGGCCCTGGCCGGCGTCCCCGGGGCCCGGGAGCTGTACCACTTCCACCCCGGGCGCGGCCCCGGCGGCGCCGAGCCGCCCAACGACTGGGAGTCGGTCTTCGGCGGGCCCGCCTGGACCCGGACCCCCGACGGCGCCTGGTACCTGCACCTCTTCGCCCCCGAGCAGCCCGACCTGAACTGGGAGCGCCCCGAGGTCGCCGAGGAGTTCGCCTCCGTCCTGCGCTTCTGGCTCGACCTCGGCGTGGACGGCTTCCGCGTCGACGTGGCCCACGGCATGGTCAAGGCTCCGGGGCTGCCGGACATCGGCCGCGGCGCGCAGGCCACGCTGATCGGCACCGAGCCGCTCCCCTTCTTCGACCAGGACCCGGTGCACGAGATCCACCGCTCCTGGCGGCGGCTCCTCGACTCCTACGAGGGCCCGCGCATCGGGGTCGCCGAGGCCTGGGCGCCCACCTCCGAGCGGCTCGCGCTGTACGTCCGCCCCGACGAACTGCACCAGGCCTTCAATTTCCGCTTCCTGAACTGTCCGTGGGACACGGCCGCGATGCGGACCGTCATCGACGAGTCCCTGGCCGCCACCTCCTCGGTGGGCGCCCCGACGACGTGGGTGCTGTCCAACCACGACGTCGTACGTCACGTCACGCGGTACGGGGG
>NZ_JBSGXB010000336.1:0-7695 GCF_053609185.1 Streptomyces sp. NPDC054956
TCCTGCCGTCTCCGTCTTTCGCGTTGATAAGGTGTTTCGTGGGGTCGGATTTGTGTATATGAGACAGCCACCCCACCCCCGCCCCACCGCGGCAGCCCCCGGGGTGATCACCCCACGCCCACGCCCCGCATCCCGCGCAGCAGCTCCGCCTCCACCGGCGTCGCGTCCAACCCGCGCTCCCGCACCTCGCGCAGCTCCGGAAGCGTGAGCCGGTACCACTCGCGCACGACCTTCAGCGGCACACCGTCCGGCCCGCCGACGGCGAGGCGCACGACGCCCTCCGCGGCGACGACCCGCTCGCGGATCCACGGCGGGGGCACTCCCCGGCCTTCGTCGCACGCATAGATTTCGTACTCGGCGCAGTAATAGTTGTCGTACCAACGCAGCCGGCCGTCGACGATCCACTGCCATGTCTCGTGCCGACAGGAGTCGCAGGGCTCGCAGTGCGTCATCCCGATCTGTTCAGCCATCGGTGCAGGATCCGACACCGGCCCGCCAGACGCATCCGGATAACGTTCGGGGTATGACTGAGCAGTCCCTGCCCACGGCCCGCGGTACGCGGGTCATCGCGCATCGCGGTGCCTCCCACGAGCACCCCGAGCACACCATCGAGGCCTACCGGCAGGCCATCGCCGACGGCGCCGACTCCCTGGAGTGCGACGTCCGGCTCACCGCCGACCAGCGGCTCGTCTGCGTGCACGACCGCCGCGTCGAGCGGACCTCCGACGGGCGCGGGATCGTCTCGGAGATGACGTACGAGGAGCTGCGCGCCCTCGACTTCGGCGCCTGGAAGGGGACCGCGCACGCCGGGGCCCGGGTGCTGCTCTTCGAGGACCTGCTCCGGGAGGCGCTGGCCGCGCCGTACCCGGTGGGACTGGCCGTGGAGACCAAGCACCCCACCCGCGCGGGCGGCGGGCTGGAGGCCGAGCTCGTACGGGTGCTGCGGGAGCACGGGCTCGCGGACGGCCGCGGCGGCCGCGTCGAGGTGATGAGCTTCTCCCGCAACGCCCTGACCCGGATGCACCGGCTCGCACCGGGACTGCCCGCGGTCTACCTGATCGAGCACGCGGTGCGGCCGCCCCGCCCCCCGTACGCCACCCACGCGGGCCCCGGCATCGACCTGGTCCGCAAGGACCCGGGACTGGTGGGACGGCTGAAGGCGAAGGGGCTGCGGGTGCGCGTGTGGACCGTGGACGAGCCTGAGGACGTGGAGCTCTGCGTGCGCCTGGGCGTGGACACGATCATCACCAACAAGCCCCGGGACGTGCGCAAGCTCCTCCAGGACATGCAGGACATGTGAGAACACCCGGCCGGGGTGCGCCGGCCGGGTGTGGGGGGTTCGACCTGACGGGGGTACAGGTCTGGCGGTGGTGCGGTACGAACGCGGTGGCGTTACACGAAGCGCTGGTTCGCCGACCCGTTGCAGGTCTGCAGCCGCACCGGCTCGTGCGCCCCTGCCACCGTCAGGCACATGCCCGGGGCGGCGGCGGGCCGCAGGGTGGCTCCGTCACGCACGAACTGCTGGTTGGCGCCGCCGTGGCAGTTCCAGATGATCATCGCGGTGCCGCTGCCGTAGTTGGCGCCGGGCGCGTCGAGGCAGCGGTCGTGGGTGAGTTCGATGTGGACGGACTTCTTCGCGGAGTCGTACCACCAGCCCTGGTTGCGGCCGCCGTGGCAGTCCCAGCCGATGACCTTGGTGTTGTTGGCGCTGGATCCGCCGTTGGAGTCGACGCAGTTGCCCGTCGCCTCGTTCTTCAGCGGCTTGTACAGGTCGTCCCAGGCCCCGGCCTGCAGGACGGGGGTTCCGGTGCTCGCCGGGTCGGCGCAGGAGGCCTCGCGCAGGCCGGAGGCGTAGAGCTGGGTCAGACAGGACGCGAAGGCGCCGTGGCCGCGGTAGTTGGGGTGGAAGGACTGCCGGGCGGTGTTCTCGTCCCACGGGAAGTGGTCCCCGAGGTCGAGGTAGAGGCCGCGGGCCCAGGTGTCCTCCATGCAGACCTCGTGGCCCTGGAAGAGCCGCGAGTTGTCGAGGTAGGTCGCGCCCGCGGCGAGGGCCGCCGCGCGCATGCCCTTCTCGAACGTGGGCACCGCGTAGTTGCGGCCCCAGGCCGCGTCGGAGTCGTAGCCGGCGCAGCCTCCGGGGAGCTTGCCGGGGAAGTCGGGGTTGTCGTTGAAGTCGGGGCCGATCGGGCTGGGGTAGCCCATCACGACCAGCTTGTAGTCGGAGTCGGCGTAGCCGGCGTCGCGCATGACCGTCTTGAGGTCGCCGATCGTCGCCTCGACCTTGGGCTTCAGGCCGTCGACGCGCCCCTGCCAGCCCGGACCGTACTTGGGCTCGCAGGTGCCCTGGCTGAGCACCCAGCGGGTGACGCAGTCGGTCATGACCGGGCCGAACTGGAGGTCGTCGTTGGCCCCGGCGACCAGCAGCACCATCTTGATCCTGGTGTTGCGTGCTTTGATGGCGAGGCTGTCGCTCTGCACCAGCTCGTCGGCGTACTGCTTGCTGCCGCCGATCCTGATGTTGCCGGTGTAGCCGCCGGAGCAGGCCACGTTGAAGGTGTAGTCGGCCGCGATGCCGGTGCGGTGGATCGCCGTGTCGGGCGAGCGGTGGCACTGGTTGGACGAGGTGTTGGTCGCGGGGTCGTAGTTGCCGACGCCCTCGCCCGAGATCTCGCTGTCCCCGAGCGAGATCAGGCCGGTCTTGCGGTCGGCGAGCGGGCGGATCGCGGAGTCGCCGTAGATCTTGACGGACTCGGCGGCCCGGATGGCCTCCAGTTCGGGTGTGAGCGGTGTGGCCGAGGCCCCCGCGGAGGAGCCGGCGGCGGTGGCCGCCTGGGCCATGGGGGTGATGGCGGTGACGCCCCCGAGGGCGGCCGCGACCGCCGCGACGGCGGCGAAGGTAGATCTGAGCCTGGATTGTGTACGGACACGTGCCATGAGCGCCTCCCCGATCTCAGTGTTACCCCCGGTATTTACTGGCCAGTAGGCGAGTTGGGAACAGTCCGAACAAGACAATTGCTCAACTTTTTGAGGAGGCACCACAGATGACCGAGAATCAGAAGACCGCCGGGAGCCCGGAGGGGTTCCGCACCGAACACGACTCCATGGGCGACGTACTCGTCCCCGCGCACGCCAAATGGCGAGCTCAGACCCAGCGCGCGGTGGAGAACTTCCCCATCTCGGGGCAGCGCCTGGAGCGCGCCCACATCGAGGCGCTGGCCCGGATCAAGGCCGCGGCGGCCACCGTCAACTCCCGGCTCGGCGTGGTCGACGGGGACATCGCCGCCGCGATCGTCTCGGCGGCCGGCGAGGTCGCCGAGGGCCGCTGGGACGAGCACTTCCCCGTCGACGTGTTTCAGACGGGTTCCGGCACCTCGTCCAACATGAACGCCAACGAGGTGATCGCCACCCTGGCCACCGAGCGGCTCGGCCGCCCCGTCCACCCCAACGACCACGTCAACGCCTCGCAGAGCTCCAACGACGTCTTCCCCTCATCCATCCACATCGCCGCCACCGCCGCCGTCACCCACGAGCTGATCCCGGCGCTGCGCCACCTCGAACTCGCCCTGGAACGCAAGTCCGCCGAGTTCACCGAGGTGGTCAAGGCCGGGCGGACGCACCTGATGGACGCCACCCCGGTCACCCTGGGCCAGGAGTTCGGCGGGTACGCCGTCCAGCTCCAGTACGGCATCGAGCGGCTGCGCGCGGCGCTGCCCCGGCTGGCCGAACTGCCGCTGGGCGGTACGGCCGTGGGCACCGGGATCAACACCCCGCCCGGGTTCTCCGCGGCCGTGATCGCCGAAGTGGCCGGGGCCACGGGGCTGCCGCTGACCGAGGCCCGGGACCACTTCGAGGCCCAGGGCGCGCGGGACGCGCTGGTGGAGACCTCGGGGATGCTCCGTACGGTCGCCGTCTCGCTCACCAAGATCTGCAACGATCTGCGGTGGATGGCCTCGGGTCCCCGCACCGGATTGGCCGAAATCAATCTCCCCGATCTCCAGCCGGGGTCCTCGATCATGCCCGGGAAGGTCAATCCGGTCGTCCCGGAGGCCGCGCTGATGGTGGCCGCCCAGGTGATGGGCAACGACACGGCGGTCGCGGTGGCGGGCGCCGCGGGCAACTTCGAGCTCAACGTGATGCTCCCCGTGATGGCCCGCAACCTCCTGGAGTCCATCCGCCTGCTGGGCAGCGTGAGCCGCCTGCTGGCCGACCGCACGATCGACGGAATCACCGCCAACACGGCCCGGGCCAGGGAGTACGCCGAGTCCTCGCCCTCCGTGGTGACCCCGCTGAACCGCTACATCGGCTACGAGGAGGCCGCCAAGGTCGCCAAGAAGTCCCTCGCGGAGCGCAAGACGATCCGGGAGGTCGTCCTGGAGTCCGGTTACGTGGACCGCGGCGACCTCACCCTGGAGCAGCTCGACGAGGCACTGGACGTCCTGCGGATGACCCGGCCCTGAAAATGTCACCCCTCGCCCCGCGCCGGGGTCCGGATCCGGTCGATTCCCGTCCCCGAACACCTCGGTGACCTGCACCGCAGCGATCCTCCGGGCCCCGCCCCTAAGATCTGCGCATGACAGGTACCGGAGGCCGCGGGGGCGGCAGCGCGCGGGGCTCGGCGCAGGGCGCGGAGCGGGACGCCCACTGGGCGCCCGGGGAGCAGATCCTCTGGCGCTACCGCGACCACGCGCCCGGACTGAAGGGTGCCGTGCACATCTGCCGGCCCGTGACGGTGGTGACCGACACCGACGAGCTCCTCGCCGTGTGGATGGCGCCGGGGACCGAGTGCGTCAAGCCGGTGCTCGCCGACGGGAGCCCGGTCCACGAGGAGCCGCTCGCCACCCGGTACACCGCGCCGCGGACCACCGTACGGTCGCGCTGGTTCGGGGCGGGCGTGCTGAAGCTGGCCCGGCCCGGGGACCCGTGGTCGGTGTGGCTGTTCTGGGAGCACGGCTGGCGCTTCAAGAGCTGGTACGTGAACCTCGAGGAGCCGCGCACGCGCTGGTCCGGCGGGATCGACTCGGTGGACCACTTCCTCGACATCTCCGTCTACCCGGACCGCACGTGGAAGTGGCGGGACGAGGACGAGTTCGCGCAGGCCCAGCGGTCCGGGCTGATGGACCCGGAGCAGGCCGAGCGGGTGCGGGCCGCCGGCCGTGCCGCGGTGGACCTGATCGAGGCCTGGGGTCCGCCGTTCTCCGAAGCCTGGCAGGATTGGCGTCCGGACCCTTCGTGGGAAGTGCCGGTGCTGCCCGGGGACTGGGACCGCACTCCGGCGCATATGACCTCATGAGACCCTTGATGCGCCCCCGGGGGGCAACCGTAGGATCGTCCTCCGCGGCCGCATGTGGCGTCGCCGTGAGATCGTCCCACCGTAAAACTCCTGCCGTGCACGGGACTTGACCGGAGGCCGACGCACAACGAGAGGATCGAGCGGACGGGGGTCCCCCCGAACGAAGTTTGGGGAGGAACCGCGGGGTGATGGTGTCCCCGCCGCTGAGCGGGTATACCGCGACTGACCGAGTTGAGTGCAGCGCACATCGAGCGCAAACGGACGGAATGCCACGCGTGACGGAGTACCCCACCTCTCAGGAGGGCTCACAGCCGACTGCCGGTGCCTCCGGCGGCCGTACGGATGAGCTGGGCCACGGCAAGGCCCCGGTCCCGGCCGCCGAGGCCGTACGCACGCATGCGCAGGTCCAGGGGGCCGGCCAGCCCGCCTCCGGTCTCCCCCGCCCCCGCGAGTCCTCCGCCGCGAACAGCGGCTCCCGCGACGCCGAGGCGGCGCGCGGCGCGGCCGCCGCGGCCCGCCAGGACGGCGGCGCCGGCTCCGCGCCCGGACAGGGCAACGCGCCGGAGGCGGTCGCCCGTCGGGAAGGCGACCGGCTGCGGTTCGTCGGGGCGGCCACGCGGCGGATCGCGCGCGGCATCGACCTGGACGAGATCGTGCTCGGGCTCTGCCGGGCCACCGTGCCGACGTTCTCCGACGCCATCCTCGTCTACCTGCGCGACCCGCTGCCCGTGGGCGACGAGCGGCCGGTGGGACCGGTCGTCTTAAGGCTCCGGCGCACCGACCGGCTCCGGCCGATCGACGAGTTCACCACCTCCGGCGCCGGCGCGGCGACCACCGCGGACGGCGAGCTCGACTTCAGCCAGCTGGCCCTGGTCGGCCCGCAGGGCGACCTGCCCGCCGCCGAGCTGTGCGAGATCCGCCCCGGCGGGGCGCTGGCCGAGGTGCTGCGCGGCGTACGTCCCGTCTTCGGGTCCTCCGCCGCCGCCCGTGCCGCGCTGCCGGAGCTGCTGGGCGCGGACCATCCCGTACCGCGCGGCCAGCGGGCGATCCTCGCCCCGCTGCGGGGCCGCCGCCGCGTCATCGGCGCGGCGGTGTTCCTGCGTACCCCCGAGCGGCCGGCCTTCGAGACCAACGACCTGCTGGTCGCCGCCCAGCTGGCCACCCACACCGCGCTGGGCATCGACAAGGCCGTGCTCTACGGGCGCGAGGCGTACATCGCCGACGAGCTCCAGCGCACGATGCTGCCCGACAGCCTCCCGCAGCCCACCGGGGTGCGCCTCGCCAGCCGCTACCTGCCCGCCGCCGAGACGGCCCGGGTCGGCGGCGACTGGTACGACGCCATACCCCTGCCCGGCAGCCGGGTGGCGCTCGTCGTCGGCGACGTCATGGGCCACTCCATGACCTCCGCCGCGATCATGGGGCAGCTCCGTACGACGGCCCAGACGCTGGCGCAGCTCGACCTGCCGCCCGCCGAGGTCCTGCACCACCTGGACGAGCAGGCCCAGCGCCTGGGTTCCGACCGGATGGCCACCTGCCTCTACGCCGTCTACGACCCGGTGTCGCACCGGATCACCATCGCCAACGCCGGCCACCCGCCGCCCGTCCTGCTGCACCTGGGCGGCCGCGCCGAGGTGCTGCGGGTACCCCCCGGCGCCCCCATCGGCGTCGGCGGCGTGGACTTCGAGGCCGTGGAGCTGGACGCCCCCGCCGGGGCCACCCTCGTGCTGTACACCGACGGCCTGGTCGAGTCCCGGCTGCGCGACGTGTGGACCGGCATCGAGCAGCTCCGCGAACGCCTCGCGACCACCGCGCAGCTGACGGGCCTGGACCACCCGCCGCCGCTGGAAGCCCTGTGCGACGACATCCTGGACATGCTGGGCCCGGGCGACCGGGACGACGACATCGCCCTGCTCGCGGCCCGGTTCGACGGGATCGCGCCCAGTGACGTGGCGTACTGGTTCCTGGACCCGGAGGAGACCGCTCCGGGCCGGGCCCGCCGGTTCGCCCGCCGCGCGCTGGCCCGCTGGGGGCTGGAGGAGCTCCAGGACTCCCTGGAGCTGCTGGTCAGCGAGGTCGTGACGAACGCCGTGCGGTACGCGGAGCGTCCGGTCACGCTCCGGCTGCTGCGTACGGACGTGCTGCGCTGCGAGGTCGGGGACGATTCCCCGCAGCTGCCGCGCCAGCGCCGGGCGCGGGACACCGACGAGGGCGGCCGCGGGCTGTTCCTGGTGAACCGGATGGCCCGCCGCTGGGGTGCCACCCGGCTGAGCAGCGGCAAGGTCGTCTGGTTCGAGCTGGCGCTGCCGAGCGGATCCGACCGGCACTGACCGCGCCCGCGCCCGCGCCCGCACCGAACGTCGAACGCCGACGCCCCCGCAGTCGTGGACGCGGGGGGGTCGGGGGGT
>NZ_JBSGXB010000337.1:0-7616 GCF_053609185.1 Streptomyces sp. NPDC054956
TTGCGGTGGCCCGCCCGGCGGGCTTCGATCATGGCGACGGCCCGGGCGGGCAGCCACGCCGAGGCGGTGCCGCTCTCGTCGCCGCCCTCGAAGAGGTGCGGGGCGAGCTGCGCCTGAAGATCGGCCGGGGTGGGCCGCAGCGTGGCGTCCATCTGCATGCAGGACTCGATGAGCGGGCGGAGCTCTTCCGGGAGCCCCTCCAGGTTCGGGCCCTCGCGCAGCAGCATGAAGACCGTCTCCACCGGGTTCGCCCCGTGGTACGGCGGGTGCCCGGTGGCGGCGAAGACGAGCGTGGAGCCGAGCGAGAAGACGTCGCTGGCGCCCTTGACGCTGCGCGAGTCCTTGGCCTGCTCGGGCGACATGTAGGCGGGGGTGCCGACGGCGACGTTCGTCATGGTCAGGCGGGTGTTGGAGACACCGCTGGCGATGCCGAAGTCGATCACGCGCGGGCCGTCCTCGACGACGAGCACGTTGGACGGCTTCAGGTCGCGGTGGACCAGGCCCGCCCCGTGGATGGACTGCAGGGCCTCGGCGATGCCGGCCGCGAGCCACCGTACGGCCTGGGCGGGCATGGGCCCGCACTCGTTGACGATCTCCTCGAGGGAGGGCGCCGGCACGTACGCGGTGGCCAGCCAGGGCACGGCCGCGCGCGGGTCGGCGTCGACGACGGCCGCGGTGTAGAACCCCGAGACGGCGCGGGCGGCCTCCACCTCGCGGGTGAAGCGCACGCGGAACAGCTGGTCCTCGGCGAGCTCGGTGCGCACCGTCTTGATCGCGACCCGCCGGCCGGACGCCGACCGCGCGAGATAGACCAGCCCCATGCCGCCGGCGCCGAGCCGTCCCAGCACCTCGAAGGGGCCGATCCGTCTCGGGTCGTGCTGCGTCAGCTGCTCCACCACTCGCCTCCACACCCATCCCCGTACGGGCTGCCTCGCGGGCCCCCGCTCCTCCAACAAGCACGCCACCTGCACGCGCGCCGGCACGCGGCGGTCGGCCCGTGCGGCGGCCGACCGCGGGGCGCCGCCCACGGTCGCGCACACCCGATTCTGTCAGGCCCGGGCCTGGTCCGGCCCCGGGTACGCGGGCGCGTTCCCGTGAGCCCGGCTACTCGACCGGCTACTCGCCCGGTTATGTGCCCGGTTACGCGCCCTGTTTCGTGCGGGGTTCCGACAGCAGCCCGAAGACCGCCCCCTGGTTGTCGGCGACGACCGCGATCCGCCCGTACGGGGTGTCGAAGGGGTCCGCGGTCACCCGTCCGCCCAGGCGCTGCACCATGGCGACGGACTGGTCGCAGTCCGGGACGGCGAAGTAGGCGAGGAAGTGCGCGGGCATGATGTCGGGGAAGGCGTCGGTGATCAGGCTGCGGCCCATGACGGCGGTGTCCGGGCCGGGTGCGGTACCGGGCGGGGACCAGACGCGGTATTCGGCGCCCCCGGAGTCGTCCTGATCCTGCGGGACGTAGCCGAAGACCTTGGCGTAGAAGACGTCCACGGCGTCGCGGGCGCGGGTGTAGACCTCGGTCCAGCAGTACGTGTACGGCTCGTTCTGGGCGTCGAAGCCGTGGTGGGTGCCCGGCTGCCACAGCCCGAAGACGGCCCCGCCGGGGTCGGCGGCCATCGCGGCGGTCCCGTACGGGCCCACCGGCATCGGGTCCATCACCAGTTGCCCGCCGGCGGCGCGGATGCGCTGGGCGCAGGCGTACGCGTCGGTCGTGTAGAGGTAGACCCCCCAGACGGTCGGCATCCGGCCGTCCGGTTTGGGGGCGAGGGCGGCCACGTTGCGGCCGCGGCTGTAGGCCTGCGTGTAGTGCCCGTACTCGGGTCCCGCGCTGTCGGCGAAGGTCCACCCGAAGAGCTCACCGTAGAAGCGCTTGCCCGCCTCGACGTCCGGCAGGGAGGCGTCGACCCAGCAGGGTGCGCCTTCCGCGAATGCGGCCATGAGCCCGGTTCCTTCCGTTGTGCGGGGGTGTGTGTACCCTCCGCCGTACTCGCCCAGCCATGTACCTCCGGATCATGATGTGCCCGAAAACTTGTCCACAGCCTGTTGATAAGACTATTCGGGGGACAGGGCCCCGGGCCGGACGGCGCGCCCGGGGGGCCCGCCCGGCCGAAAGGGACCGCCCGCCCCGGCCGGGAGGGGTGTACGCCCAGGCCAGGTACCCCGTAACCCCATTTGCAGGCGGCCGAATCGCGCGCCGATCACCCCTCGGTAAGCTGACGGCATGACAGGACAAGTACGCACCGTCGACGGCCGCGTTGCCGGCCGGCGCGGTCAGGCGACGAGGCAGAAGCTGCTCGACTGCCTCAGCGAGATGCTCAGCTCCTCGCCGTACCGCGACGTCAAAGTGATCGACGTCGCCCGCAAGGCCGGTACCTCCCCCGCGACCTTCTACCAGTACTTCCCGGACGTCGAGGGTGCCGTCCTGGAGATCGCCGAGCGCATGGCCAACGAGGGTGCGCAGCTGACCTCGTTGGTCGAGGGGCGCGCGTGGGTCGGGAAGGCAGGGTGGGCCGCGGCCGAGGAACTGGTCGAGGGTTTCCTGGAGTTCTGGCGGCGCAACGACGCGATCCTGCGGGTCGTGGACCTCGGCGCGGCCGAGGGCGACAAGCGGTTCTACAAGATCCGCATGAAGATCCTCAACTCCGTCACCAACTCCCTCACGGAGTCGATGAAGGAGCTCCAGGCCAAGGGCAAGGTCGACAAGGACGTCAGCCCGGCCGCGATGGCCGGTTCGCTCGTCGCGATGCTGGCCGCGGTCGCCTCGCACCAGAAGGGCTTCCAGACCTGGGGCGTCAAGCAGGCCGAGCTGAAGCCGAACCTGGCGCTCCTCGTCCACCTGGGCATCACGGGCAAGAAGCCGACGAAGTAACGGCGGACCCTGACCACAGGGCCCGCCGTCTTCACCTCTTCGGGTCTTCACCGCTCCACTTCACGGCTCCACCGGACTTCCGCCGCGATCAGCGACGCTCCAGGCGGAACAACCGGATCTCGCGCTCGATGCGCGCCTGGTACGTCGCGTACGGCGGCCAGAACTTCAGCACCGCCTGCCACGCCGCCGCGCGTTCCTCGCCCGCCAGCAGGCGGGCGCGTACGGCGATGTCCTGACCCTTCCAACTCACGTCCGCGTCGGGGTTCTTGAGCAGGTTGGCGGTCCACGCCGGGTGTCCCGGGCGGCCGAAGTTCGAGCCGATCAGCAGCCAGCTCACGCCGTCGGTCTCCGGCATGCACGCGAGCGGGGTGGTGCGCGGCTCGCCGGTCTTGGCGCCCTTGGCGGTGAGGATCACGCCGGGGAGCATCTGGGCGCTGAGGATGACCTTGCCCCGGGTCAGCTTGTGCACCGCCTTGTCCATGGCGGGGATGAAGTGCGGGGCGATCTTGGCGAACAGCATGGTCGAGGAGACCTTCTGCATCAGTTTCACGCCGACGCCGGGAGCCACAGCCATCAGACGGCCACCTTCTTCTCTTCGTTGCGGTCTTCGTTGCGGTCTTCGCTGCGGGGGGCGGGGGCGAACAGGCCGGCGGCGTCCGCGGCGTGGGCGCGCAGCCGGTGGACGGGGCCGAAGAGCAGTTCGTCGGCGGCCGCGCGCTTGAAGTAGAGGTGGGCGTCGTGCTCCCATGTGAAGCCGATGCCGCCGTGCAGCTGGATCGCCTCGCCGGAGGTGATCCGCAGGGCTTCCAGGGCCTGGGCGAGGGCGAGGCCGCCCTGCCACGGGTCCCAGGCCGCGTAGTAGGCGGCGGACCGGGCCGCCTGGACCTGTACGTAGAGGTCGGCGAGCCGGTGCTTGACCGCCTGGAACGAGCCGATGGCCCGGCCGAACTGCTCGCGCTGCTGTACGTACTCCACGGTGCGGGCGAGCGCCTGCCCGGCCGCGCCGACCGCCTCGGCGGCCAGGACGGCGGCGGCGCCGCGGCCGGTGGCGGCGAGGGCGCCGAGCACGTCCCCGTCCTCGTCGCCGAGCAGTTCTGCTTCGACGTCCCGCAGTTGGATACGGCCCTGCGGGCGGGTCTCGTCGAGGGTGGCCTGGCGTGAGCGCACGAGGCCGGGCGCGTCCTCCCGTACGAGGAAGAGCAGCGTGCGGCTGCGGGCGAAGCCTCCCGTGTGCGCGGCGACGAGCAGCAGCGCGGCGCTGTGCCCGTCGAGCACCTGGGTGACCTCCCCGTACAGCCGCCAGCCGCCGTCCACGGCGCGGGCCTGCACCCCTCCGGCGCGGCCGCCGCCGGCCCACTCGCCCCGGGCGTTGTCGCCGGTGAGCCCGAGGGCGGTGGCCAGGGCCCGGCCGGGGACAGCGAGGGCGGCGGTGAGCCCGCCCGCGGCGAGCGGCGGGAGCAGGGCGGAGCGCTGGACCCCGGTGCCCAGGGCGGTGACCAGCGGTGCGGCGAGCACGGCGGTGGCGAGCAGCGGCGAGGGCAGCAGCACCCGCCCGGTCTCCTCGCAGGCCAGGGCCAGGTCGGCGGGGGTACAGCCGACACCGCCGTACTCCTCGGCCACGGCGATGCCGGGCAGTCCGAG
The DNA here is from genome assembly GCF_053609185.1 of Streptomyces sp. NPDC054956. Classification (NCBI taxonomy): domain Bacteria; kingdom Bacillati; phylum Actinomycetota; class Actinomycetes; order Kitasatosporales; family Streptomycetaceae; genus Streptomyces; species Streptomyces sp. NPDC054956. The sequence continues at coordinate 4,511 of NZ_JBSGXB010000337.1, forward strand.
CTGCTGGGCGAGCTGCTGCCACAGCTCGCGGTCGTGTCCGGCGGCGGTGCGGACGGCGGCTTTGACCTCGTCCGGGCCGCAGCGTTTGCCCAGGATCTCGCGCAGGGTACGGCGCATCTCGTCCTGCTCCGCGGTGAAGGCGGCATCCATCGTCGGGCTCCTCCCCGTATCTGACGGGCCGTCATATTAGGGCGGGCGGCGCCATATGCACAGGGGCGCGGCGGCGGTAACGAGATCCGCCGCGGGCACCGGGTGCACGGCCGGGCACCAGGGGCACGGCCGGGAGGCGGAGGACCGGCGGAGCGAGGGGCGCCGCGACGGGCGCCGCACGAAAAAGATCCCCGGGGCTGTCACACTCGCCGGCCGGCGCGGGTCAGAGGAGTGAAGGCAACACGAAGGGCCCAAGACCCCAAGAGCCCGAAACCCCGAGGAAGGCACACGCCATGGACGCACTTTCGACCAGTACGCCGGAGACGACGACGGGTTCCCGGCTGTCCAACCCGGTCAGGCTCGTCCCCGAACTGGGAGCCGTGGCCGGCGCACTCTTCAAGGCCACCGGCAACGGCTCGGTACCGCAGACCACGATCAACCTGGTCCAGCTGCGCGCCGGCCAGATCGTCACCAACACCTACCTGACCTCCCTGCACACGGAAAGCCTCCGCAAGGACGGGGAGTCCGAGGAGCGGATCACGGCGGTGGCGTCGTGGCAGGACGCCCCCTGCTTCACCGAGGCCGAGCGCGTCGCCCTCGCCCTGGTGGAGGCCGTGCTCCAGCCGCCGGCACGCGGCGAGCAGCGCGTCTCGGACGAGCTGTACGCGCGGGCGCTCGAGCAGTACGACGAGAAGGCGCTCGCGACGCTGACGATCGCGATAGGCCAGGTCAACTTCTTCATCCCGCTCGCCCTGATCGGCCGGCCGCTGCCGGGGAAGAACGCGTCGGAGTCGTGGAGGTGAGGTGAGGGCGCCGGCGACGGCGACGGCGACGACAACGGCGACGACAACGGCCGGATGAAGGCGGCCGGATGAAGTCCGAATGCCGGGCCCCGCAGGGGGGTGCGCTCACGCGCCCCCCTGCGGGGCCCGGCCCGTTCGCACCGACGAGACGAACGCGGCGCACACTAGCGCCTGACGCACCGTCAGATATACCGTCGCCCCATGCCTGGACCCATGCCCGGACCCTTGAGCGGGCCCGCGACCGCGCCCACCCCGTCCACGCCCCGCCGCAGGGTCGCCGTCGTCGGCGTCGCCCTCTCGGACTGCGGCCGGGTCGACGGTCCCACCCCGTACGCCCTCCACGCGCAGGCCGCCCGGCGCGCCCTGGCCGACTCCGGCCTGGACCGTTCGGTCGTCGACGGCTTCGCCTCGGCCGGCCTCGGCATCCTCGCGCCGGTCGAAGTGGCCGAGTACCTGGGACTGCGCCCCACCTGGGTCGACTCCACCTCGGTCGGCGGCTCCACCTGGGAGGTCATGGCGGCCCACGCCGCCGATGCCATCGCCGCCGGCCACGCCAACGCGGTCCTCCTCGTCTACGGATCCACCGCGCGCGCCGACATCAAGGCCCGCCGCCGGACCTCGAACCTCTCCTTCGGGGCGCGGGGACCGCTGCAGTTCGAGGTGCCGTACGGGCACACGCTGGTCTCCAAGTACGCGATGGCCGCGCGGCGCCACATGCACGAGTACGGCACGACGCTGGAACAGCTCGCCGAGGTCGCCGTCCAGGCACGGGCGAACGCCGCCACCAACCCGGACGCGATGTTCCGCGACCCGATCACGGTGGACGACGTCCTGAACTCGGGCATGATCGCCGACCCCTTCACGAAGCTGAACTGCTGCATCCGCTCGGACGGCGGCTGCGCCGTCCTGCTGGCCGCGGAGGACTACGTACCGGACACCGCGAAGGAGCCGGTCTGGATCCTGGGCTCGGGCACGGCGATCTCGCACACCACGATGTCGGAGTGGGAGGACTTCACGGTCTCCCCGGCCGCCGTCTCGGGCAAGCTCGCCTTCGAGCGCGCGGGCCTGACCCCGGCCGACGTCGACCTGGCGGAGATCTACGACGCCTTCACGTACATGACCCTGGTGACGCTCGAGGACCTCGGTTTCTGCGCGAAGGGCGAGGGCGGCGCCTTCGTGGAGAAGGGCCGCCTCCTGCGGGACGGCGAACTCCCGGTCAACACCGACGGCGGCGGCCTCTCGGCCTGCCACCCGGGCATGCGCGGCCTGTTCCTCCTGGTCGAGGCGGTACGCCAACTCCGCGGCGAGGCGGGCGAAGGCCAGGTCCACAAACGCAACGGCACCCTCCCCCGAGTAGCCGTAGCCTCAGGCACAGGCGGCTGGTTCTGCTCGTCGGGCACGGTGATCCTGGGCCGGGAGTAGGGGGCGGCTGCGGGTCGGGGGCTGCGGAAGCCCGGCGGGGGCAGGGGAAGCCCAATCCTTCCCAGCCGGGAGCGAGTATTCGGCCGGGGGTTACGGGAGAGCGATGCCCTCGCGGTCCGGGGCGTGACAGGGATTGGGGACTTCCCGTCAGTCCCATCGTCTCTCCGGTTCGGACCGGTCCCTCAAGGGCGCTCCCTTCGGTCGCGTCGCTACGCGATGGCCTTCGGCCACCCTTGACCGACCGGCCCGCCCCGGAAAGACAAGGACTGCCGGGAAGCCCCCAAAGGAACGGGCCGGAGGGAGGAGAACCACCAGCCCGGGCCGCCCAGCGAAGCGGAGAGCGGCCGGGGCAACCAAAGATGCCCCAACCTGCCCCGAGCAGCGCCTGAATGATCCTGGCGGTGCGCCAGGCGCCCCAGATCGCTACGCGCTCCTCATCGATGGCGTCCAACCACCGCCTGTGGCTGGGCATAAGCCGCGCCAGATCGCTAGGTGCCCCCCGACAACGGCGGCCGTCGATCGTCCGTGGCTGGACATAAGCCGCCTCAGATCGATAGGTGCTCCCCGCGGACCGCGACCGACGGTTAGTTGTGGTTGGACATGGGCCGCCCACGACCGGCAGCCGCTCCTCCCCATGGCCCTTCCCGGCGGTCCCGTCGCCACCCGGCAGCCCCATCGCCCCGCAGTGGCCGCCCTCGCCCCGTCAGCCCGCACATCGTGGGCCCCAAGTC
>NZ_JBSGXB010000338.1:0-7616 GCF_053609185.1 Streptomyces sp. NPDC054956
ATGTGCGCCTCGGCGGGCCGGATTGCCCGGAGGGCAATCTCGGCCCCGCCGGCGTTTGAGGCGCGGGGGTCCGGGGACCGGCCCCCGGCAACGGCGCCGCGGACGGCAACGGGGCCGGGGCCGAGCTCCGGGGAACGGGGGAAGGGCGGGTAGGGGATCGGCCCCGCAGGGGTACGCGTCACTACGTCACCGTCCAGGGGTCTGGGAGGGCTGGGTGGCTCCGGGCAATGCCGGCGGGGCGGCGGGGGTGGCCGAGGGAGCCAGGGCCGGGGAGCCGGCCGGGCTGGGCACGGCTCCGCTCGGCGAGGCCGCAGCCGGGGCCGAGGCCGGCGGCGCCGGGGGCGGCGGCTCCGCCGCGGGGGACGCGGTACCGGCGACCTTGCCGTCGGGACCGATGAAGACCGGGCTGCCTCCGGGCACCAGACCCAGCTCGTGCGCCCGCCGCTGCAGCGCGTCGGGCGCCGAGTAGCCGTCCACGTCCCGCTGCAGCGCCTGCTCCTCGTCCGTGAGCACAGTGGTCTCCTTGCGCAGCTTGCTCAGCTGGAAGGAGCCCTGGTTCAGCGCCGAGTTCAGCAGCAGCAGGCTGATCAGCCCGCCGCCGAGCAGCGCGACCACGAGCAGGACGAACGGCGTCCTCGCCGCCTGTCCGGCCGGGCTCCCGGCCAGGACGCGTCCGAATCGTCCCCCGCGTGGACTCACAGCCGCGCCTCCCGGATCCGTTCCACCCCGCGGAAGCGGGCCGGCGCCGCACGCCGGTTCTCCGCGATCTCCTCCTCCGTCGGCAGCTCGGCGCCGCGCGTGAGGAGCTTGAGCTTCGGCTGGTACTTCTCCGGTACGACCGGCAGCCCGGGCGGGGCCGTCGAGGTCGCGCCGGCCGCGAAGACCTGCTTGACGAGGCGGTCCTCCAGCGAGTGGTACGAGAGCACCGCGATCCGGCCGCCGACGGCGATCCGGTCCACGGCGGCGGGGATGGCCCGCTCCAGCCCGGACAGCTCGCCGTTGACCTCGATGCGCAGCGCCTGGAAGGTGCGCTTGGCGGGGTTGCCGCCGGTGCGCTTGGCCGCCTGCGGCAGGGAGTCGCGGATCAGTTCGACCAGGCGCGCGCTGTTGGTGAAGGGGTCCTTGTCCCGCTCGCGCACGATGGCGGACACGATCCGCTTGGCCTGCTTCTCCTCGCCGTACTGGCGCAGGATGCGGACGAGCTCGCCGGGCGCGTAGGTGTTGAGCACCTCGGCCGCGCTGATGCCGGTCGTCTGGTCCATCCGCATGTCCAGCGGTGCGTCCTGCGCGTAGGCGAAGCCGCGGTCGGCCTCGTCCAGCTGCATGGAGGAGACGCCGAGGTCGAAGAGGATGCCCTGGACGGTGGGGATGCGCAGGCCGTCCAGTACGTCGGCCAGGTCCGCGTAGATGGCGTGGACGAGGGTGGCCCGGTCCCCGAAGGGCGCCAGGCGCTCCCCGGAGAGGCGCAGGGCCTCCTTGTCGCGGTCGAGGCCGATCAGGTGTGCCTCGGGGAACCGGGTGAGCAGGGCCTCGCTGTGGCCGCCGAGGCCGAGGGTGCAGTCGACGACGACGGCCCCGGGCCTCTCCAGTGCCGGGGCCAACAGGTCCAGGCACCGCTGGAGCATCACCGGGACGTGTCGGGACTCGCTAGTCAAAGCGCCCTCTCAGATAACGGCGCGGCAGGCATACGCCGCGCCGCGCACGCGGAGTGTTACCAAAGTGGCCGGGCGGCCGGTCAGGGCCGGGCTCCGGCCGGTTCGCGTCACTTTAGTGCAACGGTCGCCGCGGTCAACGAACCGCCCCGCGCGCCGTGCGCCCCGCTCCCCACGAACCGGCAAATGCCCCGAATCACCCGGATGGCCGCCGGGGCCTCACCCCTGTGGGTTAGCTCACAACAGGCAACGGTGACCTTCTTTGTCCACCCTCACTCGATGCCCAGACGTGCTGTGACCACTAACGTCGTATCCATGACGACTTCCCTTCCCGTGCCCGCCGAGTCCCCCGCCAAGGCCACCGGTGACCTCACCGTCACCGACCGGCTGGTGGAGTCGAACCGCGCCTACGCCGCCGAATTCACCGACCCCGGCATGGACGCCCGTCCGGTGCTCCACGTGGCCGTCGTGGCCTGCATGGACGCCCGCCTCGACCTGCACGCCGCCCTCGGCCTGCAGCTCGGCGACTGTCACACGATCCGCAACGCGGGCGGTGTGGTCACCGACGACACCATCCGCTCGCTCACCATCAGCCAGCGGGCCCTCGGCACCCGCACGGTGATACTCATCCACCACACCGGCTGCGGTCTCGAAAGCCTGACCGAGGACTTCCGCCACGAGCTGGAGGACGAGGTCGGACAGCGCCCCGCCTGGGCCGTCGAGGCCTTCCGGGACGTGGACCAGGACGTCCGCCAGTCCATGCAGCGGGTCCGTACGAACCCCTTCCTCCCCCACAAGGACGATGTGCGAGGCTTCGTCTTCGACGTGCACACCGGCCTCCTCAGGGAGATCGATCCCACCTCGTGAGTGACACAAGGCCGTAACGCCGTCAAGAATGCGGGGAGACGTCACCCGGAGGACCCCTCCGGGCCGGTGTCCGCACTCTCGCTTTTGAGGTGTTTCGGGGTGGGCCGCGCCGCGCCATGCGCGTCGGTCCTGGGATTGGGCCGAGGAGAACCAGGTGACCACGTATGACGACCGAGCGAGCCTCGCGGATCTGACGAGCACGGCGCAGCGGGTGCGCGATTCGGTCGAGAGCGTGATCGAGGGCAAGCCCGAGGTCGTCCGCCTCGCGCTGACCGTCCTGCTCGCCGAGGGCCACCTGCTGATCGAGGACGTGCCGGGCGTCGGCAAGACCATGCTGGCCAAGGCGCTCGCCAAGTCCATCGACTGCTCGGTGCAGCGCATCCAGTTCACTCCGGACCTGCTGCCCTCGGACATCACCGGCGTCAGCATCTACGACCAGCAGCGCCGGGAGTTCGAGTTCAAGCCGGGCGCGATCTTCGCGCAGATCGTCATCGGCGACGAGATCAACCGGGCCTCCCCCAAGACCCAGTCCGCGCTGCTGGAGTCGATGGAGGAGCGCCAGGTCACCATCGACGGCACCACCTACACGCTGCCGAGCCCCTTCATGGTCGTCGCCACCCAGAACCCGGTGGAGATGGAGGGCACCTACCCCCTCCCCGAGGCCCAGCGCGACCGCTTCATGGCCCGGGTCTCCGTCGGCTACCCCAGCCCCGACGCCGAGCTGCGCATGCTCGACGTGCACGGCGGGCTCTCCCCGCTCGACGACCTGACGTCCGTGGCGCACGCCCACGACATCGTCAAGCTCATCGAGGCCGTCCGCGAGGTGTACGTGGCCCCGCCCGTCCGGCGCTACGTCGTCGACCTGGTCTCCGCCACCCGCAACCACCCTGACCTGCGCCTGGGCGCCTCGCCCCGCGCCACCCTGCACCTGCTGCGCGCCGTGAAGGCCTCCGCCGCCCTGGCCGGCCGGGACTACGTCCTGCCCGACGACGTCCAGGCGCTGGCCGGACCGGTCCTCGCACACCGTCTGCTGCCCACCGCGCAGGCCCAGCTGAGCCGGCGCACCGCCGAGCAGGTCGTCTCCGACATCCTGCAGCGCACCCCCGTACCGGCCGCGCCCGCGCGCGGCGAGATGCCGCCCGGCGCGGGCATCCGGGGCTTCTGATGAGTGCCGGCGCACCGCACGGCGCCGGCGGTCCGGGCGCGCGGGAGGGCGGCGGGCTGCGCGCGTCACTGGCCGGGCTGACCACCCGCGGCCGCTCCTTCCTGGCCGCCGGAGTCGCCGCCGCGCTGTGCGCATACGTACTGGGCCAGCCGGAACTGCTCCGGGTCGGGCTGCTGCTCGCCCTGCTGCCGCTGCTCTGCGTCCTCGCCCTGCACCGCACCCGCTACCGGGTCTCCGGCACCCGCCGGCTGACCCCGATGCGGGTGCCCGCCGGCGCCGAGGCCCGGGTGCAGCTGCGCATCGACAACACCTCCCGGATGCCCACCGGCCTGCTGATGCTCCAGGACCGGGTGCCCTACGTGCTCGGGCCGCGGCCCCGCTTCGTCCTGGACCGGGTGGAGCCGGGCGGCCGCCGCGAGGTCTCCTACCGGGTCCGCTCCGACCTGCGCGGCCGCTACCCGCTGGGCCCGCTGCAGCTGCGCCTCACCGACCCCTTCGGGCTGGTCGAGCTGACGCGCTCCTTCTCCGCCTACGACACCCTCACCGTCATCCCGCGCACCGAGGCGCTGCCCCCGGTCCGCTTCACCGGCGAGTCCTCCGGCTACGGCGACGGCAGCCGCCGCTCGCTGGCCCTGGCCGGCGAGGACGACGTGATCCCGCGCGGCTACCGGCGCGGCGACGACCTGCGCCGCGTGCACTGGCGCTCCACCGCCCGCTACGGCGAGCTGATGGTGCGCCGCGAGGAGCAGCCGCAGCGCAGCCGGGCCACCGTGCTGCTGGACACCCGCCACCTCGCCTACGAGGGCGCCGGGCCCGACTCCGCCTTCGAGTGGGCCGTCTCCGGCGCCGCCTCGGCCCTGGTGCACCTGCTGGAGCAGGGGTTCTCGGTGCGGCTGCTGACCGACACCGGGGACTGCGTGCCCCGCGAGGGCGGCGGCTTCACCTCCGGCGGGCAGGAGTCCGCGGAGGCCGCGGGCCTGATGATGGACACCCTCGCGGTGGTCGGCCACTCCGACGGCGCGGGGCTCTCCCGGGCCTACGACGCGGTACGGGGCCAAGGCGTCGGCAGCGGTTTCGGCGGAGCCGGCGGTGACGGGCTCCTCATCGCCTTCTTCGGAGACCTGGACGACGTACAGACGGAACTGGCGGCCAAGATGTGCCGGCGCAGCGGGGGCGCCGTGGCGTTCGTACTGGACTCCGCGGACTGGTCCGGCCGGCCGCCGGGCCTCGCCTCCGTGATGTCGCAGGGGCTGCCTCCGCTGGAGGAGCGCCTGGGCAGGCTGCACGACGCGGGCTGGACGGCGCTGGCCGCCCCGCCCGGGGTGGCCTTCGGGGAGCTGTGGCGCCAGGCCGGCCACGCCCCGATCGGCACGGGTACGGGTTCGGGTTCGGCGGGGGGCTGGGGATGAGCGGACGGGTGAGGCTGACGGTCTTCGCGGCCCTGGCGACGCTGTTCACCGCCTGGTCGCTGAACCCGCTGGTGGAGACGGGCAGCTGGCTGCCGCAGTCGGCGCTGCTGCTGGCGCTGCAGAGCGCGGTGGGCGCCGGGGCGCGGCGGGTGCCGCTGGCCCGGCCGCTGACCGTGGCCTCGCAGGTGCTCGTGTCGCTGCTGGCGCTGATGCTGCTGTTCGGCGGCAAGGCGGGGACCTCGACCGGCGACGGGCTGCTGGACTATCTGGTCACGGACTTCGGCGCGCTGCTGAACCAGGGCGTCCGGGACGTGAACGAGTTCGCGATCCCGGCGCCGCTGACGGACGGCATCCGGCTGCTGCTGGTGATCACGGTGCTGCTGATCGGGCTCCTGGTGGACGTGCTGGCGGTGACGCTGCGGATGGCCGCGGCCGCCGGGCTGCCGCTGCTCGCCCTGTACTCGGTGGCGGCGGGACTGGCCGGCGCGGCCTCCACCGGCGGCTCCTCCTGGTTCTCGTTCCTGCTGGCGGGCTGCGGCTACCTGCTGCTGTTGCTGTCCGAGGGCCGCGACCGGCTCGCGCAGTGGGGCCGGGTCTTCGGCGCCGCCCCGCGCGGGCGGATCGCGGCGGGCTACGCGGGCGGCGGGCAGGCGATCGCCCCCGTGCGCACCGGGCGCAGGATCGGCGCGCTCGCGCTGGGCCTGGCGCTGGTGGTGCCGGCGGTGCTGCCCGCGCTGGGCTCGGGGCTGCTGGGCACGGGCGGTTCGGGCGAGGGCGAGGGGACCGGTGTCGGCCCCTCGATCCAGGCCGTCAACCCGCTGGTCTCGCTGCAGTCCAGCCTGAACGCCCAGGACAACCGGGTGGTGCTGAAGTACCGCACGAACAGCCCGCAGCTGAGCGAGCAGTACCTGCGCATCCTGGCGCTGGACGAGTTCAACGGCGTCAAGTGGGAGGCCTCCGGGCGGGCCCTGACCGACGTCCCGAAGCGGATGCCGGACCCGCCGGGCGTGAGCGGCGCGGTCCTCGCGGGCGCGACCGAGGTGGTCACCAACATCTCCTCGGCGCAGACGTACGCGCAGCGCTACCTGCCGATGCCGTATCCGGCGACCTCGGTGGACATCGGCGGCAAGTGGCGGTTCGAGCCGGTCGGGCGCACGCTCGTCGGGGACCAGCTGGGCAAGGACAAGTTCCAGAACGCCCAGGGCGCGCAGTACACCGTGCGGAGCCTGCTGCTGAAGCCGACGTCCGAGCAGCTGCGCAAGGCGCCGCCGCCGAACGAGGCGATCAAGGCCGAGTACACGAAGCTGCCGGAGGGCCTGCCGGAGATCGTCGTCAAGACGGCCCGCGAGGTCACGCGGGGCGCGCAGGACGACTACTCGGCGGCGGTGAAGCTCCAGGACTACTTCGCGGTCAGCGGCGGCTTCCGCTACGACACCAAGGTGTCCTCGGGTACGGGTTCCAGCGCCATCGCCCGGTTCCTCGCCGACAAGGAGGGCTTCTGCGTCCACTTCGCCTTCTCGATGGCCTCGATGGCCCGCTCGGTCGGCATCCCGGCGCGGGTCGCGGTCGGGTTCACGCCCGGCGAGAAGCAGTCGGACGGCAACATCAACGTCACGATGCGGGACGCGCACGCCTGGCCGGAGCTGTACTTCGAGGGCGTGGGCTGGACCCGCTTCGAGCCGACGCCCCGGTCGGGCATCACGGTCCCGGACTACAGCCGGCCCGAGACCCCGCGGGGCGAGCCCTCGGCGCCGGCGCCGGTGCCCTCCGCGAGTGCGGCGCAGCCCTCGGCCGGGCCCTCCAAGGAGGAGGACTGCCCGCCGGACCAGAAGAAGCTGGGCGAGTGCGGGCCGGTCGCGCCGAGCCAGAACGCCGGCTCGGGCAGCGGCGGCCCGTCGGCGGGCACCGTCCTGGCCTGGACGGCCGCGGGTCTGCTGGTACTGGGACTCCCGCTGCTGCCGTTCCTGTGGCGCCGGCGCCTGCGGGCGCGGCGGCTCGGCTCGGGCGGCGTACTGGCCGCCTGGCGCGAGCTGGGGGACGCGGCGTGGGACGTCGGGATTCCCCCCGACGAGGCGCTGTCCCCCCGGGGGGCGGCGGACCGGCTGGTGGAGCTCGGCAAGCTGGGGCCGGAGGCGGCCGATGCCGTGCGGAGGCTCTCGGGTGCGGTGGAGCACGCGCTGTACGCCCCGCCGGGCACGGAGCCCTCGTACGGGGCCGCGGGCACGGACGTCCTGCTGGCCCGGGCGGGCCTGCTCGCCGGCGTCTCCCGGACGACCCGCCTGCGCGCGCTGTTCCTCCCCCGCTCGGGAGCCCGTGTCCGCTGGGCGGCATCGTCCCGCTGGTCGACCCTGACCGCGGCGGCCGCGACCACCCTGTCCCGTGCCCGCACCCGAATCCCGCTACGCGGCCGAGGCTGACCCCCGGGGCCCGGGCCTGCGGGCGGCTCTCCCCCACCCCGCCCCTTCCCGAAACCGGGCTCTGCCCGGACCCGCGCCTCAATCGCCGGCGGGGCTGGATTTATCC
>NZ_JBSGXB010000339.1:0-7611 GCF_053609185.1 Streptomyces sp. NPDC054956
GTCATGGGCCGGGGGAGACCTGCTCGACGGTGCCGGAGAGCCGGGCGCGTTCGGCGGCGAGGACCGTGAGGTGGCTGAGGAGGGATTCGCGGGGACCCGAGCGGACCAGGGAGGCGTCTCCGGTCGCGACGGCCGTGACGAAGGCGTCCATCAGCCCGGCGTCGCCTCCTCCGTGGCCGCCGGCGGCTGACATGTCGCCCTTGGGGGTGGTGTCGATGGTCTCGTCGCGGCCGGTGAGGAAGTCGTGGAGGCGCAGGGTGGTGCCGTCGCCGTGCAGTTCGCCGCGGGTGGCGAAGACCGTGGTGCGCCGGTTGGCCATCCGGCTGAGGCCGGTCATGGTGAAGGTGGCGGTCGTGCCATCGGCGAACTCCATGGACACGACCTGATGGTCCACCACGTCGTTGTCGCAGGCGTAGACGCAGCGGCCGTACGGGCCGGACCGCAGAGCCGCTTCCAGGGCTTCCTCGGTCGGATCGTCCACGACCACGGACAGGGGCCAGCCGTGGTCCCCCGCCGCCAGCCGTTCTCCGTAGATGCGCCGGGCGGAGAAGGCGCAGCGGTCTTCGACGGAGCAGTCCAGGCAGCGGTCGGCGGCGCCGGCGGGGCGGTTGGCGGCGGTGAAGTGGGAGAGGCGGCCGAAGCTCGCAACGCGGGCCGGCGGTTGTCCCACGACGTACTGGAGCCAGTCCAGGTCGTGGCAGGACTTGGCCATCAGCATGGAGGTGGCCTCGTCCGTACGGCGCCAGTTGCCGCGGACGAAGGAGTGCGCCTGGTGCCAGTGGCCGACCGGTTCCGTGTGCTGGACGCTCACGACGTCGCCGAGCCGCCCGGAATCGAGCACCTCTTTGAACGCCCGGGTGTAGGGGGTGTAGCGCAGGACGTGGCCGACGGCGAGGATCACCCCTGCCCTCTCGACGGCGTCGACGATGGCGCGGCACGACGGCTCGTCCAGCGCCATCGGCTTCTCCAGCATGATGTGGTAGCCGAGTCCGGCGAAGGCCAGGGCGGGCTCCAGGTGCAGCCGGTCCTGCGTGCAGATCAGCACGGCATCGGCGATCCGGCCGCGCGCGGCCAGCTCCCGCCAGTCCTCGACCGCCTCCTCGGCGGCGATGCCGTGCTCGGCCGCGAAGCGCAGACGCCGCACCGGACGCGGCTCGGCGACGGCGACGATCTTGGCTCGCTCGGGATGGCGCAGCGCCCACCGGGCGTGACCGGTGCCGCGGTCGCCCGCACCGACGACGATCAGGGACAGAGGTGTCATGCCCCGGCAGGCTACCGGTCGCACACCGGTGCAGAAAGCGCTTTCATCGTTCTCGCGGAAGGGGCGGAACCGCGGCCACGCGCGTACGCGGACCCGGTTTTGCATAAACATGTGTCCTGATGCATACTCTTCCCATGTCTAAGGTTCTCACCTCTCTGCCCGTCGGCGAGCACGTCGGCATCGCCTTCTCCGGCGGCCTCGACACCTCCGTCGCGGTCGCGTGGATGCGCGACAAGGGTGCCGTCCCCTGCACCTACACCGCCGACATCGGCCAGTACGACGAGCCGGACATCGCCTCGGTGCCCGGCCGTGCGAAGGCCTACGGCGCCGAGATCGCGCGCCTGGTCGACTGCCGGGCGGCGCTCGTCGAAGAGGGCCTGGCCGCGCTCGCCTGCGGTGCGTTCCACATCCGCTCGGGCGGCCGCGCCTACTTCAACACCACGCCCCTCGGCCGCGCCGTGACCGGCACGCTGCTGGTGCGGGCGATGCTCGAGGACGGCGTCCAGATCTGGGGCGACGGGTCGACCTTCAAGGGCAACGACATCGAGCGGTTCTACCGCTACGGCCTGCTGGCCAACCCCCACCTGCGCATCTACAAGCCGTGGCTCGACGCCGACTTCGTCACCGAGCTCGGCGGGCGCAAGGAGATGTCGGAGTGGCTGGTCGCCCACGACCTGCCGTACCGGGACAGCACCGAGAAGGCCTACTCGACCGACGCCAACATCTGGGGCGCCACCCACGAGGCCAAGACGCTGGAGCACCTCGACACCGGCGTGGAGACCGTGGAACCCATCATGGGCGTCCGGTTCTGGGACCCGTCGGTGGAGATCGCCACCGAGGACGTGACCATCGGCTTCGAGCAGGGCCGCCCGGTGACGATCAACGGCAAGGAGTTCGCCTCCGCCGTCGACCTCGTAATGGAGGCCAACGCGATCGGCGGCCGCCACGGCCTCGGAATGTCCGACCAGATCGAGAACCGGATCATCGAGGCCAAGAGCCGCGGCATCTACGAGGCCCCCGGCATGGCGCTGCTGCACGCGGCGTACGAGCGCCTCGTCAACGCGATCCACAACGAGGACACCCTCGCCCAGTACCACAACGAGGGCCGTCGCCTCGGCCGGCTGATGTACGAGGGCCGCTGGCTGGACCCGCAGGCGCTGATGGTCCGCGAGTCCCTGCAGCGCTGGGTCGGCTCGGCCGTCACCGGCGAGGTGACCCTGCGGCTGCGGCGCGGCGAGGACTACTCGATCCTCAACACCACGGGCCCCTCGTTCAGCTACCACCCGGACAAGCTCTCGATGGAGCGCACCGAGGACTCGGCGTTCGGCCCGGTGGACCGGATCGGCCAGCTCACGATGCGCAACCTCGACATCGCCGACTCGCGCGCCCGGCTGGAGCAGTACGCCGGCCTCGGCATCGTCGGCACCGCCCACCCCGAGCTGGTCGGCGCCACCCAGGCGCCCGGTACCGGCCTGATCGGCGCCATGCCCGAGGGCGGCGCCGAGGCCATCGCCTCCCGGGGCGAGGTCTCCGCGGACGAGGAACTGCTGGACCGCGCCGCGATGGAGTTCGGCACCGACTAGCAGGTACGCCCCACCGATCGGCCGACGGGCCGGTGCACCGATCACGGTGCACCGGCCCGTCGCCGTCGGCGGGGCGGGTCTTCAGTAGGGTGCGGAACATGACAAAGATCAAAAACGTGATGACGGCTGCCACCGCCCTCATACTCGGTTCGGTCGTCTGCGCCGCCGCACCCGGCGTCGCGGCCGCCGCGACGCAGCCGGCCGCCGGGGCCGCCCCGCTCGTCACCACGGGCGCACTGTTCAACGACCCGAGCGACCCGGCGAAGCAGGACGTGATCTTCGGTCACCTCTCCCGCCTGATCGACGGGGCCGTGACCGGCTCCGACATCAAGATCTCTTCCTACGTCTTCGGCTCCGACTGGCTCGTGGGCCGGCTGAACGCGGCGCACCTGCGCGGGGTCAACGTCCAGGTGCTGCTGGACAGCGAGAGCCTCAAGCACTACGCGGGCGGCCCGTCCTACACGAAGCTCGCCGAGGGCCTCGCGGTCAAGACCCAGACCTCCGGGAACTCGTGGGTCCGCGTCTGCGGCGACCGGCAGGCCTGCCTGGCCAAGGACCCCAACCCGAACGACAGCGCGTACAGCAACAACCACAACAAGTTCTACCTGTTCTCCCGCACCACCGGCAGCTCCTCCGGCACGGTCCCGGTGGACAACGTCGTGGTGCAGACGTCGATGAACCAGACTCCGTGGGACCGCCAGAAGGCGTGGAACGACGCCCTGACCGTGGCGGACAACAAGGAACTGTTCGACGCCTACGCCGGCTACTTCGGCCGGCTGGCCGCCGCTCAGGCGGATCCCTCCCTGCAGGTCTCCGACCTGTCCACGGAGTACCAGGCGGGCAAGGCCAAGGCCTACTTCTTCCCCCGGTCCGCCTCGGACCCGGTCCTCAACATCCTGAACACGGTGGACAATCCGGTCGAAGGCAGCGCCGCCTGCTACGGCAACACCGACGGGTTCGGCACGGCCGACGGCCGTACGGTGATCCGGATCGCCATGCACCAGATCACCCGCATCGAGGTGGCCAAGAAGCTGTGGGAGCTCGACGACGCGGGCTGCTACGTGGACATCGTCTACCGCCACCTCGACAACACCGGCACCGCGATCGCCGACCAGCTGGCCAAGCCCACCAAGTTCGGCGGCATCTCCCTGCACCAGCTGAACGACGACGCGCAGGGCGGCACCTCCACCCACTCCAAGTACCTCCTCGTCGAAGGCACTTACAAGGGTCTGAGGAATCAGAAGATCGTCTTCACCGGCAGCCACCCCTATACGGGCATGGGGCTGACGAGCAACGACGAGGCGCTCCTGAAGTACGAGGACGCCGACGTGCACGACGCCTACCGGGAGAACTTCCGCACCCAGCGGACCGCCGCCGACCAGTAGGACGCGCTTTCAGCGAGCGACGGGCGAGGACGCGCCCGGCACGGCCAGAGTGGGCGTGCCGGTGCCGTCCGCGGGGACGGTCCAGACGTCGCTGGGCCGTCCGTCCGCGCCCGGCAGTGCGTAGGCGAGCGTGCCGTCGTCCAGCCAGGCCGCCTGGTCGTCGACGCTGCGCGTCTCCGCGAGCGGGGTCTCGGTCATGGTCCGCAGGTCCAGGACGAACAGCCGCCAGGGCGCGGACGGATCGTCGGACACCTTCTTCTTGAAGGCGAGCCGGGTGTCGTCCGGCGACAGGGAGGGGCATTCGACGTTCTGCCGCAGCGTCTTCGCCGACCAGTCCTTCATGTTCCCCTCGATGAGGTACGTGTGCCCCTTGGTGGACACGGTCGCGTAGAAGCGGTTGTCGTCCCGGGCGAAGCTCACCCCCCAGTAGTTGACGTCGGGGGCGTGGTAGCGCTCGCCGTCGAGGGTCAGGGGGATCTCCTCGATGGACTTGACGAGGTATCCGGTGCGCAGGTCGAGGACGGCCGTCCTGGTGGAGAAGGCCGTCGTGGCGTAGGAGTCGCCGGTGGCGAACACCGTCCACGCCAGCATCTGCCCGGAGGCGGACACGCGGGCCCGGGTCGGCACGCCCGGCACGGAGATGCGGCGCACCTCCTGGAGCTTCCGGTCCAGGACGAGGGCGTACGTCTTCGGCAGCACCCCCGGCTCGGCGCGCAGGCACAGGGCGCTGTCCCCGGCGGTGTGGAACCGGTCGCAGGCGGGACCGCCGGTGGCCGCGGTGCCGGCGGTGGCCGCGGCGCCGCCCTCCCGCGGGGGGAGCGGCCGGTGCGCGACCCGTCCCGTCTCGGAGTCCCGGAAGTACAGGGCGGGCCCGTCCAGCGTGAAGCCGGCGTCGGCGGACGCGGAGCCCGCCCGGTCGTCCTGCCGGGCTCCGGCGTGCAGTCCGTACCCGACGGATCCGCCGGTCAGCAGGACCAGCGCGGCCGCCACGACCGCGGTACGGGCCCTGCGGCCGAGCGGGAGCGTGGGCCTGGGGAGCCTCGTGGTCATCCGGTCCGCCTCTCGGTGGTGGGGGTGTCGGGCGTCTTCCCGGGGGCCGGGTCGCGGGACGGGTCGGCGGCCGGGTCGCGGGGGAGCAGGGCCCGGCCGCCCGCCAGCGCGGCCAGCAGCACGGCCGCGGCGGCCCAGAGCGCGGGCCGCGGCCCCCACACCGTCCACGCGGCGCCGAAGCCCGCCGCGGCGAGCATCCGGGCCACCGCCTGGCCGGTCTGGAGCAGGGCGAGCCCGCCCGCCCGGCCCTCGGCGGGCAGCAGCGGACCGGCCAGGGCCATCAGCACCCCGTCGGTGCAGGCGTAGAAGACGCCGAGCAGGACGAGTACGGGCACGAGCTGGAGCGCGGCCGGACCGCCGGCGGGGACGAGCAGGACGAGGTACGCCCCGAGCAGCGCGAGGTGCCCGTACAGGAACGGCCGCCTGCGTCCGATCCGGTCCGCGAGCCGGCCGACCGGGACGGCCAGCAGCAGGTAGCCCGCCGCCGCGCCGAGCGGCAGCAGGGGGAACCAGGCAGCGGAGATCCCGAGCCGGCGCTGGAGCAGGAGGTAGAGGAAGGCGTCGCCGATGGTGGCGGCGCCGAGCAGGGCCGCGGCCGCGAGGATCCGCCGGAAGGCGGGGTCGCGCAGCGCGGCGAAGGTGGCGAACGCCTTGCGGGCGCGCGGAGCCGGGGCCGTGGGGAGCGCCGGGTGGCGCCCGGGAACGTAGAGGACGAGGAGCAGGACGCCGAGCAGTCCGACGCAGAAGCTGGTGAAGAACACGGCGTCGTACGCGTCGGCCGTCGCCCAGAGCAGGGCGAAGGCGGCGAGCGGACCGAGCAGGGCTCCGGCGGTGTCCATGGCCCGGTGCACTCCGAAGGACCGGCCCAGCTCGTCGGGATGGCTGCTGAGGGTGATCAGGGCGTCGCGGGGGGCCGTCCTGATTCCCTTGCCGATCCGGTCGGCGGCCAGGGACGCCGTGATTCCGGCGGTGGCGCCGCCCGCGAGCAGCAGGCCGAGCCGGGAGCACGCGGAGAGGGCGTAACCGATGCCCGCGACGCGCTTGTAGCGGTGGCCCCGGTCGGCGAAGTGCCCGCCGAGGAGCCGGACGACCGAGGCGCCGCCGCCGAGGAGGCCGTCGAGGAAGCCGAACTGGAGGGGGGAGAGACCGAGTCCGAGGACGAGGTAGAGCGGCAGCACCGCCGTGACCATCTCGGAGGAGATGTCGGTGACGAGGCTGACCGTGCCGAGTGCCAGGACGGTGCCGGGAAGGCGCCGGCCCTCCCCGTGGGAACGGGGCGGGGCCGGCGTGTCCCGGCGGCCTGTGGTCGCCAGGTACATCAGTGGCAGGTGTACTTCGGGCTGGTGTCCTTGATGCTTCCGTCGGTGCCGACGTAGCTCCAGCTGTAGCCCGAGTCGGTGAAGTCCATCTTCAGGACCCCGTACTGACCGCTGATCCGCTTCTGGCTGTTGGGCTGGACGGTCTCGATGTCGTACGGCTCGGCGCCGCCCATGCCGCCGACGATCTCGGTGATCCCGTCGGACACGGCCTTGCCGTTGGCGTCCTGCGGGGCGAACCGCTCGTAGTGGTGGTCGTGCCCGTTGAGCACGAGGTCGGCCTTGGCGCCGTACAGGATGTTCCAGACCGGCTTGCTGACCGGGTCGTTGCCGTGGCCGCCCGAGGAGTACAGCGGGTGGTGCCAGTAGGCGGCGATGCAGGACTTGCCGTTCGCGGCGAGGTCGGCCTTGAGCCAGTCGATCTGGGCCTTCTGGTCGAAGGAGTTGGAGTCGAGGGCGATGAAGTGCCAGTTGCCCTCGTCGAAGCTGTAGTAGCTCTTGCCCTGGGGGTAGGCGATCGAGCCGAAGTACGCCTTGTAGCCGGCCAGGGAGCCCGCCGGGTCGTACGTCTCGTGGTTGCCGGGCACCGGACGGGTCTTGTCCTTGAACGCGCCCCAGGACTTGTCGTAGTAGTTGCGGAAGTCGGAGATCCGGGCGTCGTCGTACTGGTTGTCGCCCATCGTCAGATAGAACTTCGGGTTGATCTTCTGGGCCTGGGCGGCGGTCTTGGGGTGCGCGCAGGCGCTGTCGGAGGCGGTGCACTGGGCGGCGATGTCACCGGCGGCCACGACGGTGAAGGCACCGGTCTGCGGGGGCTCCCCGCCGCCGATGGTGCCGTACACCTCGACCTCGTACAGCGAGTAGCCGTACGAGGTGCCGCGGGCGGTCCCGTACACGCGCAGGTAACGACCCTTGCCGGACAGGCCGGTCCAGTCGTCGACGCCGCCGTTGCCGGCCGTCTCGTTGGCGAGGCGGGTCCAGGTGGACCCGTCGGCGGAGATCTCGACCCGGTAGAC
>NZ_JBSGXB010000340.1:0-7550 GCF_053609185.1 Streptomyces sp. NPDC054956
GAACCCGCTCACACGAAAGGGGTGACCCGGTCCGGGCGGACCGGGTCACCCCTTTCGTATGACGCCCGTGCTCCCGCCGGGCTCAGCTCACCAGCGGAAGGGCCGGTAGATGTCCATGCAGCTGGTGTCCGTGCCGTTCAGGACGTCGGCCGACTCCGGGACCCCGCCCGCCTCGGGCGCCGCCTGCTTCGGGTAGACGTTGCCCTCCCGCCAGTCCGCGCCCACCACGAGGGTGATCCGGGTGACCCCGGGGGCCTTCTGCACCGACTCGGCCGGAATCCCGAGGGCCGCAGCCACGCTCTGCGCGTCGGCCGCCTGGGCGTCCGTCGCGTAACGGACGAGCGTGGTCTTCTCCGGGGTGAGCGCGGTGTCGGCCTTGGCCAGCGCGAACCCCTTGGAGACGAGCTGGCCCGCGATGACGGTGGCCCGCTTGCCCACCGGGGCCGCCCCGACGCCCGTGCCGTTGACCACCTGTACGGGGATCTTCGCGGGGTCGGTGACCGGGGCCTTGGAGGGCTCGGGGGCCGGCGCCGAGGGGGAACCGGCCGTGCCCGGCTGGCCGCTCTCGGCCGGGGCCGGTTCACCGTTGGAGTCCATGGCGACGTCCTTGCGGAGCATCGTCCACATCTTCTCGGCGTCCGCGGTGTTGATGACGACCCGGTTCTTGTCGCCCGGGGCGTCCAGCACCGGGATCGTGGTCATCGTGATGCGGTTGATGGGTACGTCCTTGAGCGCGAGGCCGAGGTCGAGGAGCTTCTTGACCGACCCGATCTCCTCCGACACCTTCAGCGACTTCGTCGCCGCCTCCGCCAGGCCCGTGAGGCGGGGGACGTCGGTGAAGGCGTTCTGGCTCTTGAGCCCGCGCATCATCGAGTTCATGTACATGTGCTGCGCCTTGGCCCGGCCCATGTCACTGCCGAAGGCGTGCCGGGTGCGCAGCCACTGGAGCGCCTGCTCGCCCTGGACCCTGGTGGTGCCCGCCTTCAGCTTGAGGCCGGAACCGCCCACCCCCGAGCCCGGCTCCGACTGGTCGAAGACGTTCTGGTTGACGCAGACGTCGACGCCGCCGATCGCGTCGGCCATGTTCACCACACCGACGAAGTCGATCATCATCCAGTGGTCGATGTAGACGTTGGTCAGCTTCTCCCAGGTGGCCAGGGTGCAGCCGGGACCCCCGTTGGCGAGGCTCTCGTTGATCATCGTCCTGACGGCCTTGTACTTCTTGCCCGTCTTGGGATCCGTGCACTCCGGGATGTCCACGAGGGTGTCGCGCGGAACGGAGGTGACCGAGGCGTTCTTCCGGTCGGCGGAGATGTGGATCAGCATCTGCACGTCGGCCCGCGCGGGGTCGCCGATGTTGTCCCAGCCCCCGCCGAGCTTCGCGTTCGCCTCGTCGCGGACGTCGGAGCCGAGCATCAGGATGTTGATCGGCCGCCGGCCGGAGGCGTCGGCCTCGGTCTTGGCCACACCGCTGTCGCCGCTCAGGCGCTGGCCGCTCTGGATGTTGGCGTTGAGGTGGCGGTAGTAGAGGTAGCCGGCCGCCGCCGTCCCGAGTATGAGCAGCGCCAGGATGGATGCGGTCCAGCGCAGTATGCGCCGTCGCCGGCTCCTGGCCGGGCGCTTCTTGCCGCGCCGGCGGTGGCCGGAGCCCGACCGCGGCGGGGGCACGGTGGCGCCCGCGTTCGGCCGGTCGTCGGGTATCTCGTCGCCGGACTGGACCGGCGCCCCCTCCCCTTGCACGCTGCTGTGCCTCACACGTACCCCCCCATCAAGATCACTTCGTGTCCCGTATTGTGCCGGTCCGGCGCATCCGGAACGTCATTGCTCGACCGCGGCGCCAGGTCGGCGGCCCCGCGCGTCACTTGGCGCAGACAGCCTTGTCCGCCTCGACCCGCTGCACGCCCTCGGGCGCCTTCTGCGGAGCGGTCAGTGAAACCCCCGCCCCCTTGAAGTCCGCGCCGAGCGTCAGCTTCATCGGTGTCTTCGGCGCGGCATCGGCCGTACCCATCTTCAGCGCCGTCGCCGGCAGCCCCATCATGTCCGCCAGCGCCCGGGCCTGGTCGGCCTGGTTGGGCGCGTACTCCAGCTGCGTGGTCTCCACCTTGGCGGGGGCGTTGCCCAGGTTGCTGGACTTGCCCACCCCCTTGGTGTTCTGCAGCCAGTTGAGCGTGCCGGAGGCCGAACCCGCCGGACCGCCGCCGTTGTAGACGTCCACGCGGACGTCCTTGGCGGGGGCGCGGGTGCCCTGCAGCAGCGCGTCGGTCCTGGCCTTCGCGTCGGCGTCGGCCGCGTCCTTCGCGGCCTGTTCCTTGTCCTTCGCCGCCTGCTCCTTCTGCTCGACCTCCGTGAGGGAAACGTCCCCCCGGATCATCTGGAGCAGCGGATCGGCCTGCGCCGGGTTGACGACGACGGTGGCCTTGACCTTCTCCGCCGGATTGTCGAGAACCGGAAGCGTGGTGAAGGTGATGTTCTTGAGGTCGATGTTCTTCAATTCACCCGCGAGTTCGGTGAGTTTGTCGATCGACCCTATGCCCGAGTCCACGCTGAGGGACTTGGTGGCCGCCTCGGCGAGGGAGAAGAACTTCTGCGGACTCGTGAGCGTCTGCTTCGACTTCATCTCGCGCATCATCGAGCTCAGGAACTGCTGCTGGGTCTTGATGCGGTCGAGGTCGCTCTCGTTGCCGAAGGCGTGCCGGGTCCGTACGAAGGCCAGCGCCTGCTCGCCCTCCAGCCGGTGCTCGCCCGCCGACAGCTTGAGCTTGGAGTCCTTGTCGTCGACGGCCTTCTCCACGCAGACCGGCACCCCGCCGACCGCCGTGCTCAGGTTCTTCACCGCGTTGAAGTCGGCCATCATGAAGTGGTCGACCTGGATCCCGGTGAGCTCCTTGACCGTGCGCATCGTGCAGCCCGGGTCGCGGCCGCCCTGGCCGAGGCTGGTGTTGAACCGGACCCCGCGCTCGCCCGCGATGTTCTTCGTTGAACCGTCCGGCTGCTTCGTCGGGCAGGACGGCACGTTGGTGATCAGGTCGCGCGGGATGGACAGCGCCGTGGCGTTGGAGCGGTCCTTCGCCACGTGGAAGAGGATCGTGGTGTCGGCGTGGCCGACGCTGCCCGCGTCCCCGTACCCCTCGTTGCCCGCACCGCTGCGCTTGTCGGTGCCGATGACCAGGATGTTGATGGCCTGGTCCTTCTTGAAGCCGCCGCTCGTACCGGCGTCGCCGACGTCGGTGACCGTGAGGTTGCCGTTCAGGTGGTCGTAGTAGAGGTACGCCGCCACCGAGCCGCCGACCAGCAGGAACGCCAGGGTTCCACCGGTCGTGACCAGGATCTTCTTACGGCGACCGCCGCCGCCCTTGCGCGAACGGCCACCCCGCCGGCCTCCGCCGGGAGGGGGGCCCTCGCCGCGGCGCGGTCCGGGGACGGCCGGCGACGGGGCGAGGGGGGCGCCGGGGGTCGCGGGAGCTCTGCGGGCGGAGTCGTGGGGCGCGGTCCGCTGCGGCGGCGCTTGCGCAACGGAATGGTCCAGTCGCAGTTCGTAGTTGCCGGTGCGGGGGTTGAGCACCCACTGGTCTGCGGGGTCGATCTCGTCGGCCCGTCCACGGCTTTGCGCATCCACGGTTTGCTCGAATCCTCCGTCGGTGCTTCGCGACGCGCCTCCCCTAGGGCGCCCGGTCAACGATCCGGCTGCTGGCGCGCGGCCTCTGTGCTGGCCGGGCGCCGGATCGCTCACCCTATCCGGACAGCTCCGTCCCAAACCATGCTGGTGATGAATTCCACGCCCTTACAACGGGGCAATCGCCCCAACAAGCTCGGGTCGGTCACCGGCTTTTGGGATTGCTTTACCGGCAATCGGCTATGCCCGCGGTAGTACCCGTAAAGGTGGGGACGGGCGTGGGGCCGTCGGCGGTTCCCCGGCCGGCCGCGGTTCCGCGGGCCGGTCCGTCCGCCCCGGAGCCCTCCTCGTCCTCGCCGTCCCCGCCGCCGCCCGGCGCCGCCCGCTCGGTCGGGGGGGTGGGCGTGGGGGCGGGCGGGGCTATGGTCAGCGGCTCGTCCGCCCGCAGCCGCCGGAACAGCTGGGTCGCGTCCGGCTCGCGCAGCTCGTCCCGGTTCGCGTCGGCGGAGTACGGCCGGCGCGGCACCGTGAGGAACTTGACCTGGTCGGTCGGGATGTCCCGCACGCCCCGTACGAGCTCGTACAGCCCGCGCAGCGAGGCCAGCCCCGGGTCCGTGGTCACCGAGGAGGTGGCCGCGTCCAGCAGCGGATACAGCCGCCCCGGGTTCAGCAGCACCCCGTTGCTCTGCACCTTCTTCACGAGCGACCCGAGGAAGATCTGCTGGCGCTCCATCCGCTCGGTGTCGCTGCCGTTGCCCAGGCTGTAGCGGGCCCGTACGAAGCCCAGCGCCTGCTCGCCCTGCAGCGTCTGGCGGCCCGCCGGCAGCTTCAGCCTGGCCTCGGTGTCGTCCACCGGCCGCTTCAGGCAGACCTCCACCCCGCCGATGGCGTCCACCATCCTCTTGAACCCGCTGAAGTCCAGCACCATGTGGTGATCGACCCGGATCCCTGTCAGCGCCTCCACCGTACGGATCGTGCAGGCGGTGCCACCCCATTCGAAGGCCCAGTTGAACTGGGCGAACTGCTCCCGGGTGCGGGTGCCGTCCTGCTGGAGGCAGGCGGGTATCTCCGTCATCAGGTCCCGGGGTATCGAGACCATCGTCGCGCTCTTCCGGTCCGCCGGCAGGTGCAGCAGGATCGTGGTGTCCGAGCGCTGCGTGCCCTCGTCCTGGCCGTAGTCGGAGTTGTCCTTGCCGGAGCGCGAGTCCGAGCCGATCAGCAGGATGTTCTGGGCCCCGCCCGCCAGGTGGGCCGGGCGCTCCTTGTCGTAGCGCCGCAGCTCGGCGGCGGCGGAGGTGTCCTCGGCGATGTTCCCGTCGAGCTTGGAGTAGACCCACCAGCCGGCCGCGGCTCCGGCGAGGACCAGCAGGACCGTACCGAGCCCGAGCAGGCGCAGCAGGCGGCGCCGACGGCTCCTCGGAGGCCTGGGTGCGCCTCCGGCCGCTTCGGTGCCGCCCGGTATGCCCGCACTGTCCGTCACTCGCGTCCGTCCCCTCACCCGTACCGCAGAGGCCGTACGGGTGAGTACGGCCTCTGCCGATCCTGCCCCCGGGTGCATGCCACGGCCCGGGGGCACGGCCCTGTACAGGGCCATGTGGGTGACAAATCGCCCATATTCGGCGTTGGGCGGAGTGGGTGACGGCGGAACTAGGCGGTGTGGGTGACGCGCTCGCTCTCGATCCGCTGGGCCAGCGTCTGCTCCGGCAGCCCGTCGGCGTTGCGGCACAGCACCACGGAGCCGCCCGTCGCCAGGGCCGCGTACAGCCCGGCCGAGAGCCCCTCCCAGGTGTCGTAGCCGAGCCGGGACAGCACCCGCGAGCCCTCGCCGCGGCCGAGCTTCACCGCGTCCTCGCGGGCCCGCTCCACGATCCCCGCGTACGAGAGCTCCTCGCCGCCGACCATCAGCCCGGGGCCGTCCGCGTCCACGGGCTGGAAGGGCGCGAACCGGTCGCCCTGCCCCGGCACCTCCACGGCGTAGTCCGCGAACCCGGCCGGCGGCTGCGGGAAGCGCCCGCCCAGCGGCCGCAGAGCCAGCGCCACCCGCTCGCCGGAGCAGGCGGCCGCCTCCTCCAGGGTGTCGGGACCGCTCACCACGAGGTCGGCGCCGGCCGGGTCCCCGCCCACCTCGGCGACGACCCCGACCGAGGCGCAGGCGAGCAGCCACACGGCGCTCTGCCAGTGCGCCGGGAGCAGCAGCGCGAGCCGGTCACCGGGCTCGGCGCCCAGGTCCCCCTGGAGCAGATTGGCGGTCTTGGCCACCCAATTGGCGAAGGTGGCGACGGACAATTCGACGCGCTCGCCCGTGGCATCGTCGTAAAAGGTGACGAGCGGGCGGCCGGGATCGCCGGCGAGCGCGGATCGCAGCAGGTCGGCAGGGGTGCGGTCAGTGGCGTTCACGGACCAGAGCCTACGCGGGCCCCTCCTCCGTACGGCGGCAGCACGATCCCCCGTACGGAGGAGGGGTATCACCGCCCGGACCGGACGGTGCGTCAGTTCTCGGATGGCGCCGGGTTCCGGGAGTCCTCAGCATCCTTTCCATGCGTGGATTCCTTGCTTCCTCGATCGGCGTCGCGACGGCTGCCGCACTGGCCCTGCCGCTCGCGCTCCCCACTACGGCCCTGGCCAATCCGTCGATGGGCTCGGCCCCCGTGACCCCCGCGGGGTCCACCGTGTCGCTGCCCCTGGTCCCCACGGGACCCGCGGCGGACCGTTCCCCGGGAGTCCCCGGCATGAGCACCTCGCCCCGGCTGCCCGAGACGCGGGGCCTGCCCGCGCGCGAGGTCGAGACGTTCTCGCTCGTCGGCGTCGTCTGGGACGACGCGGGCACCCAGCTCCACGGCCGCGTCCAGGTCCGCACCCGCTCCGCGGCCACCGCGGCCTGGTCGGACTGGCAGGACGTCGAAACCCACAACAGCGAACACGCCGCCGACCCCGACACGAACGAACGCGGATCCAGCCGGGTCCGCGGGAGCACCGCCCCGCTGTGGGTCGGCGAGTCCGACGGCGTCGAGGTCCGCGTCCAGGCCGAACCGGGCAGCGGCCGCACCGAGAGCGGCAAGCTCCCCAAGGGCCTGCGGATCGAACTCGTCGACCCCGGCTCCTCGGGCAGGGCCACGACGGACGGCAAGAACGGCACGGCCCTGCCGGTCGACGACAAGGGCGAGAGCGCCCTGCTCCCCGGCATGACCATGGAAATGACGGAGTCCTCCTCCGCCAACGTCCCGATGGCCCCCCTCGGCGCCAACCAGATCCCCGCGCTCAACAAGGCCGACTCCACCGCCGACGCCGTCCTCGCCGACGGCTCGCTCGAGGCCGCGGCCGCCCCGTACATCGGCCCGCGGCCCGGCATCGTCACCCGCAAGGGCTGGGGCGCCGACGAGAGCCTGCGCGAGAAGGGCTTCGTCTACACGAACACGGTCAAGGCGGCCTTCGTCCACCACACCGCCTCAGGCAACAACTACGCCTGCAAGGACGCCCCGGCGGTGCTGCGCAGCCTGTACCGCTACCACGTCGTCAGCAGCGGCTGGCGGGACATCGGCTACAACTTCGCCGTCGACAAGTGCGGCACGGTCTACGAGGGCCGGGCGGGCGGAGTCGCCAAGCCGGTGCTCGGCGCGCACACCATGGGCTTCAACACGGACAGCATGGGCATCGCGGTGATCGGCACGTTCTCCTCGACGGCCCCGCCGAAGCCCGCGGTGGACGCGGTGGCCCGCCTCACGGCCTGGAAACTGGGCCTCTTCGGAGCGGACCCCCGCGCCAAGACCACCCTGCGCTCCGGCGGCGGCAACCTCTACGCGAAGGGCACCAACGTCCGCCTGAACGTCATCTCGGGCCACCGCGACGGCTTCGCCACGGAATGCCCGGGCCGTCTCCTCTACGGCGAACTCCCCCCCACCCGCACCACCTCGGCCAAACTCCAGGGCCGCCCGTAGCC
>NZ_JBSGXB010000341.1:0-7503 GCF_053609185.1 Streptomyces sp. NPDC054956
ACCCACAGCCCCAGACGCTGCCGACCGGCGAGGAGGCACGCCCATGACCGCCGAACCGGAGCGCCTGCGCGAACGGGCCGCCGCCGCGCTGACCGCGGCCCGGGTCCGCACGGCCGGGCTCACCGACGCCGTGTCCGACGGGGATCTGACCGCGCAGCATTCCCCCTTGATGTCACCGCTGGTCTGGGACCTTGCGCACATCGGGAACATGGAGGAGCTGTGGCTGCTGCGCAACGTGGCGGGCCGCGAGTCCATGCGCCCCGAGATCGACCCGCTCTACGACGCTTTCGAGCATCCCCGTTCGGAGCGCCCGAAGTTGCCGCTGCTGGGTCCGGACGAGGCCCGCCGGTACGCGGCCGAAGTGCGCGGGCGGGTCTTCGACCTGCTGGAGTGCACTCCGCTGGAGGGCACGGCCCTGCTGGACGGCGGCTACGTGTTCGGGATGATCGCGCAGCACGAGCAGCAGCACGACGAGACGATGCTGATCACCCATCAACTGCGGCGGGGCGCCCCGGTACTGGCGGCGCCCGAGCCGGACCCCCCGCAGGGGCCGCCGCCCGCGGTGGCCGAAGTCCTCGTACCCGGCGGGCCGTTCACGATGGGCACCTCCGCCGAGCCGTGGTCGCTGGACAACGAGCGGCCCGCGCACGTCCGCGAGTTGAAGCCGTTCTGGATCGACACGGTTCCGGTGACCAACGCCGCGTACCAGGAGTTCATGGCGGACGGCGGCTACCACCGGGAGGCGTGGTGGGCCCCTGCGGGCTGGGAGGAGGTCCGGCGGCACGGGCTCGAGGCCCCGCTGTTCTGGCACCGCGAGGGCGATACGTGGCTGCGCCGCCGTTTCGGGGTGACCGAGCCGGTGCCCGGGGACGAGCCGGTGCTGCACGTCAGCTGGTACGAGGCCGACGCGTACGCCCGGTGGGCGGGGCGCCGGCTGCCCACGGAGGCGGAGTGGGAGAAGGCCGCCCGGCACGATCCCGCGACGAGCCGCTCCACCCGCTACCCGTGGGGCGACGCGGACCCCACCCCCGCGCACGCCAACCTCGGCCAGCGCCACCTGAGGCCGGCCCCCGCGGGCAGCTATCCGGCGGGGGCCTCCCCGCTCGGGGTGCGCCAGCTGATCGGCGACGTGTGGGAGTGGACGGCCTCGGACTTCCTGCCCTACCCCGGGTTCCGGGCGTTCCCGTACCGCGAGTACTCGGAGGTCTTCTTCGGCCCGGAGCACAAGGTGCTGCGCGGCGGTTCCTTCGCCGTGGACCCGGTGGCCTGCCGGGGCACCTTCCGCAACTGGGACCTGCCGGTGCGCCGGCAGATCTTCTCCGGGTTCCGTACCGCACGCGACGCCCGGGCAGCGGGTGGCGCCTGATGTGTCGTCACATAGCCTATCTGGGGCCGCCCGTGAGCCTCGGACGACTGCTCAGCGAGCCCGAGCACTCCCTGGTGCGCCAGTCCTGGGAGCCGCGCCGGCAGCGGCACGGCACGGTCAACGCCGACGGTTTCGGCGTCGGCTGGTACGCGGAGGGCGATCCGGTGCCCGCCCGCTACCGCCGGGCCCGGCCGATCTGGGGCGACCTGGTCTTCACCGATCTGGCCCGCGTGGTCCGCAGCGGGGCCGTACTGGCGGCCCTGCGGGACGCCACGCGCGCCGGGGCGGACGGGGAGGCGGCGGCCGCGCCGTTCGCGGACGGGCCGTGGCTGTTCAGCCACAACGGAGCCCTGCGGGACTGGCCGGACGCTGCGGCCCCGGTCGCCGCCGCCTCGCTGTCGTCCGGCGAGCTGCTCTCGCTGGCCGCCCGTACGGATTCGGCGCTGGTCTGGGCGCTGGTCCTGCGCCGGCTGCGCGAGGGGGACGGACTCGGCGAGGCGCTCGCCGGGCCGGTCCGGGAGCTGGCCGCGGCCGCGCCCGGTTCCCGGCTGAACCTGCTGCTGACGGACGGCCGGTCGATCGCGGCCACGGCCTGGGGGGATTCCCTCTGGTACCTGGCCGATGCCGCCGTGCCGCGCACGGTGGTGGCGTCGGAGCCCTACGACGACGATCCGCGCTGGTGCGAGGTGCCCGACCGGACCCTGCTGACCGCCACGCGGACCCGGATCGATCTCGTCTCCCTGAAGGAGACCCCCACCGGAGCCCCGTATCGAGGAGCCCCACAGCAAGGAGACGAAGGACCGTGAACGACTTCCGGCTGACCCGCACGCTCGACGAGCACGCCGCCGAGGCGGCCTTGCGCACGGACGTGCTCCAGGGGCTCACCGGCTCCCCGAAGACGCTGCCGCCCAAGTGGTTCTACGACGCCCGGGGCAGTGAACTCTTCGAGGAGATAACCCGGTTGCCCGAGTACTACCCGACGCGCGCCGAGCGGGAGATCCTGCTGGAGCGCGCCCAGGAGATCGCCTCGGTGAGCGGTGCCCGCACCCTGGTGGAGCTGGGGTCGGGTTCCTCGGAGAAGACCCGGCACCTGATCGAGGCGCTGCCCGCGCTGGACACGTACGTACCGGTGGACGTGAGCGAGAGCGCGCTGACCGGGGCGGCCGAGGTGCTGCTCGCCGCCCATCCGGGGCTGCGGGTGCACGCGTTGCTGGCCGATTTCACGAAACCGCTGAGGTTGCCGGACTCCCCCGGTCCCCGGCTGGTGGTCTTCCTGGGCGGCACGATCGGGAACCTGCTGCCCGAGGAGCGGGCGGTGTTCCTGGCGGACGTACGGGCGATGCTGTCGCCCGGGGACGCGCTGCTGATGGGGACGGACCTGGTGAAGGACGAGGCCGTGCTGGTGGCGGCCTACGACGACGCGCAGGGGGTCACGGCCGAGTTCAACAAGAACGTACTGGCCGTGATCGACCGGGAGTTGGGAGGTGATTTCCACACCGCCGACTTCGCTCACGTGGCGGTGTGGAACCGGGAGCACGAGTGGATCGAGATGCGGCTGCGGGCCCGGTCGCAGGTGCTGGTGAAGGTCCGGGCGCTGGATCTGGAGGTGCCCTTCGAGGCGGGTGAGGAGATCCTGACGGAGATCTCCGCGAAGTTCCGTCAGGAGGGGCTCCGGAAGGAGCTGGCGTCCGCCGGGCTCGAACTGACCCACTGGTGGACGGACGTGGCGGGGCGCTTCGCCCTGTCCTTGTCGGTGGCCGACGGCATCGGTACGGACGCCCGCACGGAAGCGGACGCGGACGCAGCTGCGGATGCGGATGCGGATGCGGATGCGGACGGCTGGGAGGGTACGCCGGGCAGCGAAGCCCCCGACGGCCGCGACGCCGGGCCGGGTTCCGCGAGTACGGCGGCCTGAGCGGCTGCCGCGAGGTCCCGCCGGTCCGCGTACCGGCCCGGTGGGATCCGCGGCAGCAGCCGTACTTCGGCCCGTACCCCGCGGGCCCGCGCGATCCGCCACAGCGAGGCGGTCAGCGGATCGTCCCCGACGAAGGCGGGCGCCCCGGCCGGGGTCCCGTCCGCGTCCAGGTAGCAGATCCGTACGGGCTGTACGGGTACCCGCGCGTCCAGGGCGGCCTGGAACGCGGCCCGCCGGAAGGGGCCCTGGGCGCGCCCGCACCAGGTGGAGCCCTCGGGGTAGACGGTGACCCGGTCCCCGGCGAGCAGGGCGCCGGCGACGGCCTCGACGGTGGCGGGCAGGGCGCGGATCCGGTCGCGTTCGATGAACAGGGTCCCGGCCTGCCGGGAGAGGGGTCCGAGTACGGGCCAGTCCCGGATGTCGCTCTTGGCCAGCATCCGGGAGGGCAGGACGGCGGCGACGAGCGGGATGTCGAGCCAGGAGATGTGGTTGGCGACGATCAGGCGGCCGCCGCCCGGGCCGGCGCTGCCGTGGACGGTGACGCGCAGGCCGAAGGCGCGCAGCAGCGCCGTCGCCCAGGCCCGTACGACCACGTGCCGGGGGCGCTCCGGCAGCAGGCGCAGCGGCGTGGCGCCCAGGATGCCGAGCAGGATCAGGGCGACGGCGGCGGTGAGCCGCAGGACGGCGCGGGGCACGCTCGCGGTGTCACCCTCGTGCTCGGCGCAGGCCACGGGGGTGCAGGGCGAGGTCGGGAGCCAGACGCTCATGCGCCCGGGGCGAGCGAGAGGAAGTGCTTGAGGTAGCGCGGGTTGGTGCGGCGCAGGGAGAGCAGGACGTAGAGGTCGGCGCAGCCGAACTCGGCGTCGAAGGCGGGTTCGCCGCAGACCCAGGCGCCCAGGCGCAGGTAGCCGCGCAGCAGCGGGGGCAGTTCCATGCGGCCGGGGAAGGTGATGCCCTCGGGGCTCCAGGGGAGGTGCGGGGTGACCCGGTACTCGGCGGGGGCGAGGCTGCGGGTGAGGACGTTCTCGCGGGTGGCGGCGGCGAGGATGCCGCCGTCGGCGAGCGGTATCGAGCAGCAGCCGGCGAGCCAGTTGTGCCCGGAGCGGTCCATGTAGCGGGCGAGGCCGGCCCAGATCAGGGCGATGACGGCGCCGTTGCGGTGGTCGGGGTGGACGCAGGAGCGGCCGACCTCGACGAGGTCGGGGCGGATCGGGGCGAGGGCGGAGAGGTCGAACTCGCCCTCGGAGTAGAGGCGGCCCGCGACGGCGGCGCGCTCGGGCGGCAGGATCCGGTAGGTGCCGACGACCTGCTCGGTCTCCTCGTCGAGGACGAGGAGGTGGTCGCAGTACGCGTCGAAGGCGTCGGAGTCGAGGCCGGGTTCGGGGCCGTCGAGGCGGGCGCCGAGCTCCCCGGCGAAGACCTGGTGGCGCAGCCGCTGGGCGGCGCGCACCTCGTCCTCGTTGCGGGCGAGGCGGACGGCGTAGCGGGGAGCGGGGGCCCCGGTGGCGGGCGCCGGGGCGGGGACGGAGGCGACGGTGACGGTGGGGGTGGGAGCGGCGGCCGTGGCGGGCGCCGGGACGGCGGTGAGGGGGAGGGCGGACGGGGACAGGGGTGCGATGGTCATGGCGGCTCCTGGTCCGGGCACGGGAGCCAGGCCGGCAGGTGTGTGGCCTGGCTTCTTTACTTCTTCCGTGACCGGCTGGATTCGACATGACCGCTTCGCGGCCCTTGGATGTGCGAACGCTGAACTCGGAGGTCGGGCCCTCCGCCGTCGAAGGGCGCGCCCCGGGTCAGCGGTCGGAGCTGAGGACCTTGCTGATGCTGTCGGAGGCCGTCTTCGCGGCTTCCTTGGGGTCCTGGCCGGTGAGGACGGCCGTCATGAAGGGCTTGATCGGGTTCTTGGCCTCGACCTCGGCCCAGCGGGCGGACTTCGGGGTGGCGCGGCCCTGGGCGGCGCCGGGGGCCATCGCGGTGGCACCCTCGTTGCCCTCGACGACGTGCGCGAGGGTGGTCTTGTTGGGGACGTAGCTCATGGTGCGGGCGAGCTCGGTCTGCCACTTCTCGCTGACCAGGGCCGTGATGACGTCGACCGCGTTCTTACGCTGCTTCGTCTTCTCCGGGATGATCAGGTCCGAGCCGCCGGTGAAGACGGCACCCACCTTGTCGGCGGTCTTCCCGGGGATCGGGAAGAAGCCGAGCTTGCCCTTCAGCGCGGGGTTGGCGGCTTCGATGGCGGCGGCCTGCCCGGGCGGGGCGATGATCTGGGCGATCCCGCCCCGGGCGAAGACCTCGGCCTGCGGGGGCGTCTCCTCGTCGGCGTCCTTGGGACCGTTGCCGAGGTCCTGGAGCTGCTTGTAGAACTCCATGCCCGCGAGGGCCTTGTCGTCGTCGAGGGTGCCGAGCCACTGGCCGCCGCCCTCGACCGCGAGCTCGCCGCCCTCGTCCCAGACGAATCCGGCGAGGACGTACCAGTTCTGCCCGGCGAGGTAGATGCCCTGCTGGCTGCCCTTGTCGAGCTTCTGCGTGGCCTGGATCCACTCCTGCCGGGTCTTGATCGGGGTCTTGATCCCGGCGTTCGCGAAGAGTTCCTTGTTGTAGATCACCACGCGGTTGGCGGCGTACCAAGGGACGCCGAACTGGGCGCCGTTGACGCTGCCGGGGTCGGAGAGGCCCTTGAGCCAGTCCTTGCCCTCCCACAAGCGGAGGGCTTCGAGGGTGAGTTCGTCGACGCCGCCGGTCTCCACGTACTGGGCGACCTGGGTGTTGCCGACCTCGATGACGTCGGCGCTCTCCGTGCTCTTGCCGGCCAGCACGGCGTTGACCTTGTCGCCGATGCCCTTCCACTCCTGGATCCTGACGTCGAGGTCGACTCCGGGGTGGTCCTTCTCGAAGGAGCTGGTGAACCGGGCGATGAAATCGTCCGACGCGCTGCCCTTCATCAGCCAGAGCGTCACCTTCTGCGGACCCCCCGCCGATCCGGCGAGGCCGCAGCCGGTGAGGGCGGTCGCCGCCACGAGAGCGGTGGACACGGCAAGGAAGCGCATCTTCACGAAGGTCACCTTCTGGGGACGGATCTCAGATGGCTTGAAATTGGCATAGACCAATGGGCGGGTCAAGGGGGTTTCGCTCCGGATTGTTCACGCAAAGTTCGCGGACCCGGACTTACTGGGGCACCGTAGAACAAGGCAACAGCCACCCAGTGTCGGGAGACCCCCATGTCCAATCACACGTACCGGGTGACCGAGATCGTGGGCACGTCCCACGAGGGCATCGACCAGGCCATCCGCAACGGAATCGCACGCGCGGGCGAAACCCTGCACAACCTGGACTGGCTCGAGGTGACACAGATCAGGGGCCACATCGAGAACGGCGAGGTAGCGCACTTCCAGGTCGGACTCAAGGTCGGTTTCCGGCTCGACGGCGAGGCCTGAGGGACCACCGGGGGCCCGGCGGAGCGAGGGCCCCCGGGACGGCGCTCAGGTCCGGCCCTCGCCCTCCTGCGCGTCCTTGAGCTCCGGCGCGTCCGCCGCCCAGTCCGCCAGGACCACGCGGAAACCCGCCGCGCGCGCCGCCTGGCACACGAGCTCGTCGTCGTCCACGAGCATCCGCACCTCGCGGCCCCGCGAGATCCGCCGCAGGACCTCCAGCTTGGTCGTCCGCGCGGGCCGCCGGTCCTGGTCCCCGCGCATCCACAGCCGCCCCTCGGGCAGTCCGTGCCGGGTGAGCCAGTCGACCGTGTCCGCGCGGCACCGCTCCGGGCGCCCGGTCAGGTACGCGACCTCGCAGTCGGCCGCGCTCTCCACCGCGAGCGCGATCCCGCGGGCCAGCGGCGGATCGGCCGGGGCCGCGCCGAAGAAGCCGCTCCAGTCGCGCGGCCGGCGCTCCAGGAAGTGCTGGCGGTGATCCGTGTCGGCCAGGGTGTTGTCGATGTCGAAGACGGCCAGGGGCCTGCGGTTCTGAGTCTCGGTCACCCCGCCAGCGTAATCACGCGCCGCCGCACTCCCCCGGACCGGGCCGCCCCGGTCCGGGCCGGGCCCGGCCGGGCCCCGGGAATCCTGACGGCCCTCCGGCGTTGATGCCTGTGTGATCCGGAAACTCTCGATACTCGACCGGTCCCGCACGCGCGAGGGACATCCCGCCGCGCAGGCCCTGCGGGACACCGTCGGCCTCGAGCGCGCCGCCGAGCGCCTCGGCTACGAACGTTTCTGGGTGTCCGAACATC
>NZ_JBSGXB010000342.1:0-7495 GCF_053609185.1 Streptomyces sp. NPDC054956
GACGCCCTGATCCAGGGGTGGTGCTTCTGGGGCGGCATCGGCTTGCTGGCGGGCCTCAACGAACGCTGGGCCCGCGGCCTGCTGCGCCACCCCTCGACGCCGCGCGAGGAGCCGGCGCAGGAGGACGGAGCACGCCGCCCTGCCTAGACCTCGTCGCTCCCGAGGCTCGTCGCCCAGGGCGCCGGCCCGTTCCCGGAGTGCGCGGAACGGCCGAAAAGAGCCGCCGCCTACGGGCAGACGTGGGGGTGCACGCGTGTTTACCCTGGGGGTGAACGCGTGTGCACCCCTCCGGGCCAGTGTTTGGGAGCGATATGCCCGCCAGGACCCAGACCCGCCCGATCGTCCCCGTCCTGGCGTTCTGCGGCGCGGTCGTCGCCGTCATGCAGACCCTGGTCGTCCCCCTGCTGCCGCACGTCCCCGCCCTGACCGGCAGCAGTCCGGCCGCCGCCGGCTGGCTCGTCACCGCCACCCTGCTCACCGGCGCGGTGTTCACCCCCGTACTCGGCCGGGTCGGCGACATGTACGGCAAACGCCGCGTGCTCCTCGCCTCGCTCGCCGTCCTGACCGCCGGGTCCGTGCTGTGCGCGGTCACCTCCGACATCTCCGTCCTGATCGCAGGCCGGGCCCTCCAGGGCTCCGCGCTCGCCGTCATCCCGCTCGGCATCAGCATCATCCGCGACGAACTCCCGCCCGAACGGGTCCTGCCGTCCATCGCCCTCATGAGCAGCACCCTCGGGATCGGCGCCGCGATCGGACTCCCGGCGGCCGCCCTGATCGTCGAGCACTTCGACTGGCACGCCATGTTCTGGGCGGCCGCCGCCCTCGGACTGCTCGACCTGCTCCTGGTCCTGTGGGCCGTTCCCGAGTCGCCGTCGCGCACCGCCGGCCGCTTCGACGTACCGGGCACCCTCGGCCTCGCCGCCACCCTCGTGGCGCTCCTGCTCGCGATCACCCAGGGCGCGGACTGGGGCTGGACCTCGGCGCGCACGCTCGGCCTGCTCGCCGCCGCCCCGGTGGTCGGAGCGGTCTGGGCCCGCCACGAACTGCGCACCGCCTCCCCGATGGTCGACCTGCGCGTATCGGCCCGCCCGGCCGTCCTGCTCGCCAACCTCGCGGCCCTGTTCGTCGGCTTCGCCTTCTACGCGAACTCCCTGGCCACCGCGCAGATGGTGCAGGAGCCGACGAGCACGGGGTACGGGCTCGGCGCCTCCATCGTGGTCAGCGGTCTGTGCCTGCTGCCCGGCGGCCTGGCCATGGTGGCGCTGTCGCCGGTCTCCGCACGGCTCTCCGCCGCGTACGGGCCCCGCAGCGCCCTGGCCCTCGGCGCGGCCGTCATGACGCTCGGCTACGTCGTCCGCTTCTTCACCAGTCACACCCTCGGGCCGATCGTGGCCGGGGCCACGGTGGTCGCCTGCGGGACCGCCCTCGCGTACTCGGCGCTGCCCGCGCTCGTCATGCGGGCCGTGCCGACGACCCAGACCGGCGCCGCGAACGGCCTGAACACCCTCATGCGCTCCGTCGGCCAGGCCTGTTGCAGCGCCGTCGTCGCGGCCGTGCTCGCCCACGTCACCTTCCCGGCGGGCGGACGCGAGGCCCCCACCCTGCACGCGTACCTGCTGATCTTCCTGATCGCGGCCGGTACGGCGCTCGCGGCGCTGGTGGCGGCGTTCTTCCTGCCGTCGGCGGGGCGGGTGGGGGCCGTGCCCGCGGAGTCCGCGGCGCCCACCGCCACTGCCCCGCCCGGTACGGTCGCCGTGACGAAGTCCGAGCCCGCCGCCCGGGAGAGCACATGGCCGGAGAGCAGATGACCGGAGAGCAGACGAGCGCCGCCGGGGAATCCGGTGCCGACACCGACACCGGCACCGGCGCCGCGGACACCGGTACCGGCCGCGACGCCATCGTGCGCGCCGCCCGCAGGGCGTTCACCCTGCGCCCCTACGCCGAGGTCACCCTGCGCGGGATCGCGGCCGAGGCCGGCGTCAGCCCGTCTCTGATCGTGAAGCGGTTCGGCAGCAAGGAAGGACTGTTCAACACGGTCGCCGACTTCCAGCCGGCCGCCGACGCGCTGTTCGCGGCGGAGCCCGCCGCGCTGGGCCGCCACCTCGTGCTGACCATGGTCCGGCTGCGCGACGAACTGCGCGGGGACCCGCTGCTGCGGGTGGTCTTCTCCCTCGGCAGGGAGGACGAGCGCACGCTGTTGCGCGAGCGGTTCCGGGAGCAGGTCACCACCCGCCTCGCCGGCTCCCTGGCCGGAGCCGAGCGGGAGCTGCGCGCCGAGCTGATCGCGGGCCAGTTGCTGGGCCTGGGGGCGACGCTGAGTCTGCATCGTCCCGACGGCGCGGGGACCCGTACGCCGCCGGAGCGGCTGGCGGACCTGTACGCGCCCGGGCTCCAGATGCTCATCGACGGGGGCGCCGGGCGGCGTGATCGCGAGGAGCCGGTTAGCGTCGGGGGATGAGCAGCGAACCGCGCAACTTCGAGATCCTGCTGGTGCCCGAGCACGTGGTGGAGGGCTCCGACGACGACGCCGTCCGCTCGGCCGTGGTCGCACCGACCGGACAGCGCGGGGCGTCCGGCTACCCCCGCTACTCGGGGGACGGGATGGTGGCCGACATCGACCCCGTCACCCGAACGGTGGAAGCCCTCCTGGTGGACGGCTCCGAACTCGACTACGGACTCAAGCCCATCCTGCGCCCGGCCTCCTGACCTGACCTGACCTGACCTGACCCGACCGGGCCCGGCGCGCCCCGACCCGCCCCGGCCCGGTGCGCCGCGTTACTCGAAGCGGGTGGTGTCGCCCGCGCCCCGGCGGACGATCTCGGCCTCGCCGCTGGAGAAGTCGATGACCGTGGTGGGCTGCGTCCCGCACTCGCCGGAGTCGACCACCATGTCGACGACGTGGTCGAGCCGGTCCTTGATCTCCCAGCCCTGCGTCATCGGCTCGCTCTCGTCGGGCAGCAGGAGCGTGCTGGACAGCAGCGGCTCGCCGAGCTCGGCCAGCAGGGCCTGGACCACGACGTGGTCGGGGATGCGGACGCCGACCGTCTTCTTCTTCGGGTGCTGGAGCTGGCGCGGCACTTCCTTCGTCGCCGGGAGGATGAAGGTGTAGCTGCCGGGGGTGGACGCCTTGATCGCGCGGAAGACGTCGTTGTCGATGATCACGAACTGGCCGAGCTGGGCGAAGTTCTCGCACACCAGGGTGAAATGGTGCTTGTCGTCGAGCTGCCGGATCGACCGGATGCGGTCGACGCCCTCGCGGTTGCCCATCTTGCAGCCCAGCGCGTAGCAGGAGTCCGTCGGATAGGCGACGAGCCCCCCGGCGCGGATGCTGTCGGCGATGCTGCCGATCGTGCGGGGCTGGGGGTTGTCGGGGTGTACGTCGAAGTACTTTGCCATCCACCGAGCCTACGGGATGCGGGGTTCCGCCACCGGGCGGGCCGTCGGGTGGCGAGCGCGCCGAGCGGGTGAGTGACCGAATGTCCACGTTCCGTAGCGACTTGGGCGTACGCGTTCGTGATTGCGATCATATTCTTTGCGTCCGATGCGTGAATCTTTCGGTCGTGTACATAGGGTGCGTGAATCTGCGGCCTGTCGTGGGCCGGTGAATCACGCACGAGGGCTTCCCACACATGACCGCCACATCTCTCCCGCCTGCCGAAAGCCCCCTCCCCACAGGAGGTCGAAGAGGGGCTGAGGGCCAGGTCGGCGGGGTGAATCGGAATCTCGGATTCCTTTCCGCTCTCGTGGCCGCATTCATATCCATGGCCGCTTACGCGGCCGGCCTCGCCGTGCGCGGCGTGTTTCCCTTCGGCGTCATCCCGCGCGCCGACAACGACCTGCGCCACCAATACGTGCCCTTCCACACCCACCTGTGGGACCTCCAGCACGGAAATGCCCAGGGCGACCTGCTCTTCAACTGGCAGAGCGGCTACGGCGTCGGATTCCTCGGGGACTTCTTCACCTACCTCACCAATCCGTTCTCCTGGCTGGTCGGCGCGCTGCCGCGCGAGCACGCCGAACTGTCCGTCTTCCTGGTCAGCCTCTTCAGCATCGGCCTCGCCGCCGCGCTGATGACCGTCTTCCTCGGCAGGCTGCGGCCCGGCTCGCCCTGGCTGCGCGCGCTGATCTCCGTCGGCTACGCCGTCTGCGGCTGGGGGGTGGCCGAGGGCACCATCGTCCCGATGTGGACCTGGGGCCTGGTCGCCGTACCCATGCTCGGCATAGCCGCCGACTGGTGCCTGACCGGCCGCCGCTGGGTGCTCGGCAGCCTCCTCGTCGCCCTCTGCTGGTTCGCCAACTTCTACACCGCGGCCATGGCGACCCTGGCCACCGCGCTCGTCTTCCTCGTACGGCTCCTGCTCGCCGAGACCGACTGGCGCACCCGGGGCCGGGCACTGTGGCGGGCCGCCACCATGACCGGCACCGGCCTGCTGCTCGCCGCCCCCCCCATCCTGGTCTGCGCCCGGGCCAACCAGCGGGCCCAGCCCACCGAGCTGTACGTCGTCAGCGTGGACACCGATCCGCTGACCTACCTCTCGATGCTCATACCGGGCACCCACCCCCTCTACCCCGCGCCCAACATCTACGCCGGGGTGCTCGTCCTCCTGCTCGTACTGACCCTGCCCTTCCAGTCGAAGGTCCGCGTCCGCGAACGCGTCGGCTGGTTCGCGCTCCTGCTCCTCACCGCCGTCACCTTCGTCCTGACCCCCACCGCCAAGCTGTGGCAGGGCGGGGCCCTCCCGCACGGCGCCCCCTTCCGCGAGTCCTTCGTCCTCAGCGGCATGCTCGCCATGGCCGCCTGGATCTGCCTCGCCCACATGCCCCGGCCCCGCGCCGTGCTCGGCGGCGCGGTCCTGCTGGCCCTGCTCGTCGCGGTCACGTACGACCGCCAGCCGGTCAACGAGTACGCCCTGACCGGCGTGCTGGCCGGCGGCGCCGTCACCACCGCGCTGCTCCTCTTCTACGCGCGGGGCCTGCGCCGCCCCGCCCGCATGGGCGTCATGGTGCTGCTGGCCGTCTCGGTCTTCGCGGGCACCACGTACGCCGTCTACGGCAACGCCGTGGTGGACGACCCCCGTCGGCGCGGACCCGTCCGCGCCCAGACGACGACCATGCTCGGCAAGGACGCCCACCGGACCCTGCGCGAGCGGGAGGACTGGCCCGCCGCCCGCACCGACGCGGGACCCGACGTCTTCGTCACCAACAACGACGCCATGCTGGTCGGCGGTCAGGGCGGCGCCTACTACAGCAGTTACGTGAGCGTGGAGACCGCGAACGGACTGCGCGGCCTCGGCCTCGGCCAGGCCATGGGCGGCCGCCACCTGTGGCCCGCGAACGACCCCGTCCTGCGGTCGCTGCTCGGAGTCGGCACCTTCCTCGAACCGGTCGGGGAGCACAAGGTCACCGCCCGTACCGTGCCCGCCCCGCCCCTCGTCACCCTCCGCGCGCCCGGCAGCGACCAGGCGTACGGAGCCCCCGAGGGCTCGGTCTGGGCCCGGCGCCACGCCGCCCTCGGATCCAGGGTGTACACCGTGCCCCCGCTCTCGCACGCCGGCGGACCGCCCGCGCCCTCCGGTGGACGGGGCTTCGCCCTGCCCAGGGCCGACGGCGAGGCCCCCGGGAACTGGACCGAGTTCACCTCGCGGTGCGCCCCGGGGGAGCGCGCCTTCCTGTACGCGCCCGACCTGTACGCCACCGTCCAGGTCCGGGGCACCGGCCACCGCGAGAACTTCTTCGGCAAGCCGCCCGCCGTCAGCGCACCGCTCAAGGAACTGGGCACCGTCCCGGCCGACGGCCGCTTCGACTTCTCCGTCCGCGCCCCGAAGGACGGCCAGTTCCTGCCGCCCGACGCGCTCGGCTGCCTGGACCCGGCCGCCTTCGACGCGGCCGTGGCTCGGCTGAAGGCCACCGGGGCCACGGCCGTCACCGCCGGCGGCCACGGCGTCGAGGCCCGGCTCCCCAAGGGCTCGACCGGCACGGCGGTGGTCGCCACCACCCCGTCCCCCGGCTGGACCTGCTCCGTCGACGGCGGTCCGTCCCGCGCCCCGGTCTCGTACCAGGGGCTGCTGGGCGTCCCGTTGGGCGGCGCGGGCGCCGAACGGGTCTCGTGCTCGTACCTCCCCGAGGGCCTGAGCGCCGGCCTGGCCGGTACCGGCGCGGGCGCGCTGCTCATCGGCGGCGTCCTCGCACGGAGCGTGTGGCTGCGGCGGCGAAAGCCTTGATCATTCGAGGCCTTCGGGAGGGAACGGATCGGTTTGCGAGGCTGTCTAGAAGTACGTGACTCTGACAAGCAACTCGCTCTTCGTGACGGCCCTCCTGGCCACGGCCTTGATGTTCGCGGCGTCCGTACGGCTGTGGCCGCGCCTCGCGCGCCAGGGGTGGCGGCCGGTCCTCGGCCGGATCGGCCTGGTCCTCGCCGTCCAGGTGCTGACCCTCTCGGCCGTCGGCCTCGCGGCGAACCGCGCCTTCCTGATCTACGGATCCTGGGCGGAGCTGGCCGGACGGGAGAAGGCGCCGACCGCCAGCGGCCAGGACGCGGCCGGGACTTCGGCGCTGAAGGTGACCGGCCGGCAGAAGCCGTCGGTGCCCGGCGGGGAGAGCCGGCACCTGGGCGGCGAGCTCGAGAAGGTCATGATCCAGGGGGAGCGGTCGAAGATCGCCACTCCGGCGTACGTCTACCTGCCGCCGGAGTACTTCCAGCAGGGGAACGAGAAGCGGGTCTTCCCGGCCACCGTGGTCCTCACCGGGTTCCCCGGCACGGCGGAGAACCTGCTCGCGCCGCTGCCCTACCCGAAGACCGCGCTGAACCTCGTCAAGCAGAAGAAGATGGGCCCGATGATCCTGGTGCTGATGCGGCCCACCGTCGCACCGCCGGTCAACACCCAGTGCGTCGACATACCGGGCGGACCGCAGACCGAGACGTTCTTCGGGTCCGACCTCCCCAAGGCCCTGTCCGGCGCCTACCGCATCGGCAAGTCCCCCCGCGGCCTCGCCATCATGGGCGACTCCACCGGCGGCTACTGCGCACTGAAGATCGCCTTGCAGCACCCGGAGGCGTACGCGGCCGGCGTGGGGCTGTCCGCGGACTACGAGCCCGAGATCGACGAGGACTCCGGCGACCTCTTCCGCGGCAACGAGGACGAGAAGAAACGATCCGACCTGCTCTGGAGCCTGGACCACCTGCCCCAGGGGAACACCTCCTTCCTCGTCACCACCTCCCTCCAGGGCGAGAGCAACTACCGGCCGACGCTGAAGTTCATCGAGAAGGTGAAGAACCCCGCCCGCGTCTCCTCGATCACCCTCGACCACGGCGGACACAGCTTCAACACGTGGAAGCGCGAGATCCCACCGGCCCTGGAATGGCTCGGCGCGCGCCTGGTCGCCGAATAGCCCCGAGGCCCCGCCCCGCCCTGCCGGCCCGGCGGCCGGCACCGCAAACGCTCGGGCGGGCACCAGCCCTCGGAAGAGGAACAGCCCGGCTCGGGCGGCGCCCATC
>NZ_JBSGXB010000343.1:0-7481 GCF_053609185.1 Streptomyces sp. NPDC054956
GGTCCCGGGCCCGGCCCGTTCTCGGTCAGCCCGCGGCTGCGAACCGGCTAGCTGTGGGCGCGGAGCAGCGACCGCATCGTCCGCATCGCCACCGACAGGTTCGCCAGGTCGAAGTCGTCCGACCCCTGGATCTCGTCCAGAGTGGTCCGCGCACGGCCGATGATCGCCGAGTTCTTCTCCTCCCACGCCTTGAAGCGCTCCTCGGGAGTCGAGTCGCCGTTGCCCACCGACAGCACGTCGGCGGTCAGCGCCGCGTGCGCCGCGAACAGGTCCTCGCGGATGGAGGCGCGGGCCATCGACTGCCAGCGGTCGGCCCGCGGCAGGTCGATGATCCGGTCCATCAGCTGGGTGATGTCCAGCCGGTCCGCGAGGTCGTAGTAGACCTCGGCGACGGCCAGCGGTTCGACACCCGTACGGTCCGAGATCGCGACGATGTCCAGCGTCGGGAAGGCGGAGGAGAACCCGGCCACCTTGGCCGCCAGCTCCTCCGGCACGCCCTCGCCGATCAGCTCGGCCATGACCGCCTCGTACCACTCCAGGTCCGCGCCGCGCACCAGCTTGGCCAGGTCCGACCAGACCTGCTCCACCCGCTCGGCGAAGAACTCGATGGTCTCGGTGATCTGGAGCGGCTGCGGCCGGTTGTTCAGCAGCCAGCGCGTACCGCGCTCGACCAGACGGCGCGAGTGCAGCCGCACCCGGGTCTGGACGTCCGCGGCGACCTTGTTGTCGAGCGCCTCGACGGCGTCCCACACCTCGGCCAGGCCGAAGATCTCGCGGGCGGCGAGCTGCGCGCGGACGATCTCCTCCAGGGAGGCCCCGGTCTCCTCGCGCAGGCGGTGCAGGAAGGTCGAGCCACCGCTGTTGACGGTGTCGTTGACCAGCACGGTGGTGATGATCTCGCGGCGCAGCGCGTGCCCGTCGACCTGCTCCGGGAACTTCGCGCGCAGCGCGCCCGGGAAGTAGGCGTGCAGCAGGCGGGCCAGGTACGGGTCGTCCGGCAGCTCGGTGTGGATGAGCTCGTCCGCCACCGTGATCTTGGTGTAGGCGAACAGGACGGCCAGCTCCGGCTGGGTCAGGCCCTTGCCGTTGTTGAGCAGCTCGCGGATCTGCCGGTCGTTGGGCAGGAACTCCAGCTCCCGGTTGAGCAGGCCCTCGCGGCCCAGGCGGCGCATGAAGCGCTGCTGGGCGTGGAGCAGGCTGGGCGCCTGGGCGGCGCCGTTGGCCAGGGCCACGTTCTGCGCGTAGTTGTTGCGCAGCACCAGACGGCCGACCTCGTCGGTCATCTCGGCGAGGAACTTGTTGCGCTGCTTGACGGTCAGGTCACCGTCGGAGACCACCGAGTTCAGCAGGATCTTGATGTTCACCTCGTGGTCGGAGGTGTCCACGCCCGCGCTGTTGTCGATGGCGTCGGTGTTGACCTTGCCGCCCTCGCCGCCCGCGCCGCTGCGCGCGAACTCGATGCGGCCGAGCTGGGTCAGACCCAGGTTGCCGCCCTCGCCGATGACCTTGGCCCACACGTCGGAGCCGTTGACGCGGATGGCGTCGTTGGCCTTGTCGCCGACGTCCGCGTGCGTCTCGGCCGTCGCCTTGACGTACGTACCGATGCCGCCGTTCCACAGCAGGTCCACGGGGGCCTTGAGGATGGCCTGCATCAGGTCGGCCGGGGTCATCTTGGAGACGCCGGCCTCGATGCCGAGGGCCGCGCGGACCTGCGCGTTGACCGGGATGGCCTTGGCGCTGCGCGGGTGGATCCCGCCGCCCTGCGAGAGCAGCGAGGCGTCGTAGTCCGCCCACGAGGAGCGCGGCAGGTCGAACAGGCGCCGGCGCTCGGCGTAGGAGACGGCCGCGTCCGGGTTCGGGTCGATGAAGATGTGCCGGTGGTCGAATGCGGCGACCAGTCGGATGTGCTCGGAGAGCAGCATGCCGTTGCCGAAGACGTCGCCGGACATGTCGCCGACGCCGACGACCGTGAAGTCCTGGGTCTGGGTGTCGTGCCCGAGCTCCCGGAAGTGCCGCTTGACGGACTCCCAGGCGCCGCGGGCGGTGATGCCCATGCCCTTGTGGTCGTAGCCGGCGCTGCCGCCGGAGGCGAAGGCGTCGCCCAGCCAGAAGCCGTAGGACTCCGCGACCCCGTTGGCGATGTCGGAGAAGGTCGCGGTGCCCTTGTCGGCGGCGACGACGAGGTAGGTGTCGTCCTCGTCGTGGCGGACCACGCCCTTGGGCGGGACGACCTCGCCGCCGACCATGTTGTCGGTGATGTCGAGGAGCGCCGAGATGAAGATCTTGTACGAGGCGATGCCCTCGGCGAGCCAGGCGTCGCGGTCCACCGACGGGTCCGGCAGGTTCTTGGCGACGAAGCCGCCCTTCGCGCCGACCGGCACGATGACGGTGTTCTTGACCATCTGCGCCTTGACCAGGCCGAGGATCTCCGTACGGAAGTCCTCGCGCCGGTCGGACCAGCGCAGACCGCCTCGGGCGACCTTGCCGAAGCGCAGGTGGACGCCCTCGACGCGCGGGGAGTACACCCAGATCTCGAAGGCCGGGCGCGGGGCCGGCAGGTCCGGGATGGCCTGCGGGTCGAACTTCATCGACACGTAGGAGTGCTGCTCGCCGGCACCGTTGAGCTGGAAGAAGTTGGTGCGCAGCGTGGCCTTGATGAGGGTGAGGAAGGACCGCAGGATGCGGTCCTCGTCCAGCGAGGCGACCTGGTCCAGGGCCCCGTCCAGCTCCTCCAGCATCGCGTCGACGAGCTCGCTGCCCGCGGACTGACGGCCGGGCGACATGCGGGCCTCGAAGAGCGAGACCAGCAGCCGGGTGGTGTGGACGTTGTTGCGGAGGGTGTCCTCCATGTAGTCCTGGCTGAAGGTGGCACCGGCCTGGCGCAGGTACTTGGCGTACGCGCGCAGGACGACGGCCTGCCGCCAGGTCAGCCCGGCGCCCAGCACCAGGGTGTTGAAGTTGTCGTTCTCGGCGTCGCCCTGCCAGACCGCCGCGAAGGCGTCCTGGAACCGCTCGCGGGCGTCGTCGCCGAGGTAGTTGGACGTCGCGCCGTCGCCGTTGCCGCTGGGGAGCGGCATGCGCAGGCCGAAGTCGTAGATCCAGGCGTTGGTGCGGTCGGTGCACCGCAGCTCGTACGGCCGCTCGTCGGTGACCTCGACGCCCAGGCGCTGCAGGACGGGCAGCACCGCGGAGAGCGAGACCTGCTCGCCCGTGCGGTAGATCTTGAAGCGGCGCTCGCCGGGGCCCGCGCCGACCGGCTCGTACAGCGAGAGCGCGAACTCGCGGTCGCTGGCGGAGAGCCGCTCGAGGTGGCACAGGTCGGCCACGGCCGCGCGCGGCGAGTGGTCGGCCTTGTAGCCCTCGGGGAAGGAGTTGCCGTACTTGCGCAGCAGCTCGGCGGCGCGCTCCTCGCCCAGTTCCGCGACGAGCGCCTCGCCGAAGCCGTCGGCCCAGGAGCGGGCGGCCTCGACCAGGCGGCCCTCCAGGCGCTCGACGTCGGCGTCGGTCAGCGCGGGCAGCTCGGTGCCCTGCGGGACGCGGACGACGAAGTGGATGCGGGAGAGGATCGACTCGGTG
Source organism: Streptomyces sp. NPDC054956 (assembly GCF_053609185.1). Lineage (NCBI taxonomy): Bacteria > Bacillati > Actinomycetota > Actinomycetes > Kitasatosporales > Streptomycetaceae > Streptomyces > Streptomyces sp. NPDC054956. The sequence continues at coordinate 3,577 of NZ_JBSGXB010000343.1, forward strand.
TTCCAGGCGGTGAAGTCGACGCTGATGCCGCCGAGCTCCTCCTTCAGGATGTCCATCAGGCGCAGCCGGACGCCGGTGGTGAACCGGTCGCGCGGCAGGTAGACGAGCGCGGAGTAGTAGCGCCCGTACTCGTCCTGGCGCAGGTACAGCCGCAGCCGGCGGCGCTCCTGCAGGTACAGCACGGAGGTGGCGATGGCCTGGAGCTGGTCGACCGGGGTCTGGAACAGCTCGTCGCGCGGGTAGGTCTCCAGGATCTGCAGCAGGTCGCGGCCGTCGTGGCTGGACGGCGCGAAACCGGCGCCGTCGAGGACCTCGGCGACCTTGCGGCGGATGACGGGGACGCGGCGCACCGACTCGGTGTACGCGGCGGAGGAGAACAGGCCGAGGAAGCGGCGCTCGCCGACGACGTTGCCCTCGGCGTCGAACTTCTTCACGCCCACGTAGTCGAGGTACGAGGGGCGGTGCACGGTGGAGCGGCTGTTGGCCTTGGTCAGCACCAGCAGGCGGTGCTCGCGGGCCTTGGCGCGGGCGTCGGCGGGCAGCCGGTTGAAGGACGGCGAGACCGGGTGGCCGTCGTCCTTGCCGCTGTGGTGCGGGTCGGAGCGCAGGATGCCGAGGCCGGTGCCGGGCACGGCGGCCAGGGAGTCGCCGTCGACGAGGTTGTACTCGCGGTAGCCGAGGAACGTGAAGTGGTCGTCGGCGAGCCAGCGCAGCAGCTCGCGGGCCTCTTCGAGCTCGTACTCGCGCAGGTCGGGGGCGGTGGGCTCCTGGGGCAGGCCCTCGGCGATGCGCAGCGCGGCGTCGCGCATCTTCTCCCAGTCCTCGACGGACTCGCGGACGTCGGACAGGACGCGCAGCAGATCGGCGTTGATCTGCTTGAGGTCGGCCTTGTCGGTCTCGCGGTCGATCTCGACGTGGATCCAGGACTCGACGAGGGAGTCGTGGGGGCGCGCGGTCAGCGGACCGTGGGCGTCGCAGTCGGGGCCGAGGATCTCGATCAGCTTGCCGGTGACGTCGCGGCGGACGACGACCTGCGGGTGGATCACCACGTGGATCCCGCGGCCCTGGCGGGACAGCTCGTTGGTGACGCTGTCGACCAGGAACGGCATGTCGTCGGTGACCACCTCGACGACGGAGTGGCTGGAGGTCCAGCCGTTCTCCTCCACCGTGGGGGTGTGCACCCGGACGTTCGCGGTGCCCTGCGGGCGCGTCTCCGCGATCCGGTAGTGGGAGAGCGCTGCCCCGAACACGTCGACCGGATCCCGGTCGAGGAGGTCCTCGGGGGCGGTGTGCAGGTAGTAGCGCTGGAGGTAGGAGAGCATCGCGTCCTGGTCCGGACGGCCGCGCTCCCCTTGCTCGGACCCAGTCGGAAGTAGCCCCCCGGCCGGGCTGTTCTCAGCTACCCGTGCCGCCCGCGCGAGCAGCTCGGCCTTTGCTTCGTCCAGCTTGGTCTGCATGTCCTCTGGCTCCTGTCGCGCGCCATTGCGTGACGTAGGTGAAGGAAGGAATGGCATAGCACCGCGATGCGGGGTTTCCGTTCGGGACCGGCGCTACGCCGTGGAGAAGGCCGCCCGGAAACGAATCGGCCATGATCGGCACGAGGTCCCGGCAGCGGGGATCAGCGATGGCCCGGGCACGGTCGTGCGCCGGGCGCTTGCCGGAGGCTTCAGTGCCTCCGAGAACTATCGCGCTGATCACGGGTACCAGGCTATCTCGCTCCACCCCCGGCTCGTCATGAGCTGTATGTGTACAAATCCGGGGGTGGAACTTTGACACTCTGGACAGCGACGCGCCCGGGGAGCCGTGCAGGGTCACGATCCGGTCGCTATCCGGCCAGTGCGCGAGCAGCGCTTACGGCCTCCGCCAGGCTGTCCACGACGGGGACACCGGCCGATTCCAGACTGGCGCGGCTGTGCGATCCGCCCGTATACAGGACGGCCCCCGCGCCCACGTGAGCGGCGGCCAGCGCGTCGTCCACGGCGTCTCCGATGAGCACCGTACGTGGCGCCGTCACCCCCGTCCCCTCCAGGGCCTGAAGGTGGCGTACGAGGTGTCCCGCCTTGGTGGTGTGGGAGGGCCCCGTGCGGCCGTCGACGCGCAGGAAGTGCCGGTCGATGCCGTGCGCCCGGACGAGCGGGACCAGCTTGTCGTGGGGCGCGAGGGACAGCAGGGACTGGGTGAGCCCCTCCGCCTGCCAGTCCCGCAGCAGCTCCCGGGCTCCTTCGGCGAGCCCGGCGTCCTCGGCGGCGGCCCAGTAGTGGCGGTGGAAGGTCTCGTCCATCACGGCCCACTCGGCTTCCGTGGGGAGCCGGCCCATGAGGCGCTCGTAGAACTTCGGCACCGGTACGACGTACAGCTCGCGGTAGCGCTCCAGGCTGATCGGCTCGAAGCCGAGCTCGGCGAAGGAGGCGTTGGTGGCGGCCATGACGGCGTCGATGTCGTGGAGCAGCGTGCCGTTCCAGTCCCACACGATGTGCGAGGCCGGGGGCGTCGTGGGCGACGCGGGTGTCGCGGGTGTCGCGGGGGCGGACGGGTTCACTTCAGCAGCCCCGGAATCTCCTGCACCCCGAACCAGAGCAGCTCGTGGTCCTCGGCCCCGTCGACGGTGAACACCGCGTCCTCGTCGCCCCGGTCCGCGGCGGGGACGGCCAGCACGGCGGCCGTCACGTCCTCCAGGGCGTCCTCCGCGTCCACGTGCACGGCGGCGGCCACGGAGAGCCGTACGGTCCCCGCGAGCGTCACCTGGCCCAGCGTGGCCTCGTCGACCCCGGGGGTGGCGGTGGCGGCCTTGTCGTCCACGTCGACGGCGACGACGACCCGCTTGCGGGGCGCGGAGCCGTCCTCGGCGATCAGCCGCAGCGAGGCGGCGGCGGCCCGGCCCAGGGCGGCGTACTCCAGCTCCTCGATGTCGTCCGACACGTACCACTCGCGCAGCCCGGGCGTGACGGCGTACGCCCGCAGCGGAGCCGGGCCCAGCTCACCCGCCTCGTGCGCCTCGGCGAGCCCGGGAAGGGTCAGGGGGACGTACACACGCATGGCCGGCTGCTTTCGGTAGTCGGAAACGCCCTCAGGATACGACCGTTCACCGGCACGCCCCCCGGATGCCTCCGCGCCCGTCCCCCGGACTCCGTCCGTGACGGGTCCCGTCCCCCTTCGGGGTGCCGGGGCGGGGCCGCGGGGCGTCCACCCCGGTCCCGGCGGGAGCGCGGCGGGGGCCCCGGGGCAGCGGGCACCCGACCCGGATAGGTGAAGGCGGACCCCGGCTCAGGCGGCCGTGCGCGGCCGTTGCGGAGCGTGTTCGCGGGACCGTAGAAGTCCCCTACCAAGTTACCGCCCGGTACCCGTTCCGGGCCCGGACTTCTCGGGGGAAGACGCCATGACCAGCAGGACCGCCCGGACCGCCCGGACCAGGAACTCCACCCGGCCCCCGGGTCGCCACGACCAGCGCCGCCCGCCTGCCGCGGTCCACCGCGGCCCGCACCACTGGTTCGCCGACCGGCTGCTCGCCGTGCTCAGCGGCCGCCGCCCGGTCCACTCGCTGATGGGCCACACCGTCGGCCCGGCCTACGACCAGCTGATCGCCCTGGCCCCCGCCGACCCCCCGCGCGACCGGCCCAGCCCCGTGATCCACGGGTGCGGACGCTTCACCCCCGGCCCGGGGGTCATCGAGGCCTTCGCCCGCATCGCGACGGGCGACCGCCTGACGGCACTGGCCTTCCGCCTGGAACAGGGCCCCGACCTGCGCTGGCGCTGCGCGGCCGTCGAACTCCAGGGCATGCGGCCATGAGGGCAGGGTCCGCCGGCGTACGGACCGCGGACGTACGGACCGCCCGCGTACGGACCGCCCGCGCGGGACCCCGTACGAACGCCGCCGGGGCCGGACCCCACGTACCACGTGGTGTCCC